>CAIRND010000027.1 GCA_903879825.1 uncultured Geobacteraceae bacterium | reverse complement strand
TTATTGCGTACTTCAGCATCAATCCGGGCTTCAAGCGTTTCGTTCAGCGAGACGAGCTGTTCCTGCTTAACCGCCAGGTCTTCCTGAGTCATCTGCCGATGCGCCACCTCTTGTTCTAAAAGCACGGCCTGCTCATGCAATAGTTCGTTCTGCTCTTTCGCTTCCTGCTCACGGATGCGCACCTCTTCAAGCCTGGCGTTCAGCACCGTATTTCGGGTGCTGCTCCGGATAATAATAAATGATCCGACCAGAATAAGCATGCCAATAGCGGAACTGACAGCCACCAACTGCCGCGGCGACACGGATTCCCCATTGGTTGAGGCAATGACCGTCACAAGAGAAAATGGGGTCGA
Organism: uncultured Geobacteraceae bacterium; assembly: GCA_903879825.1. Taxonomy (GTDB): domain Bacteria; phylum Desulfobacterota; class Desulfuromonadia; order Geobacterales; family Pseudopelobacteraceae; genus JACRCG01. Next base: position 1,624 of record CAIRND010000027.1, on the reverse strand, counting down.
TTGAATGACGGTGTGAAACACTGATAGCGCAGGTGAGCGAGTGTCTGTTGCGGGCAGCGGCACAATTTTGTCGTTACTGACATGAAGGCTGGCACTCTGCTTGAGCTGCTGGTGAGGGATCAGCGCCTCTGGGCCGGAAGGAGCGTAAAGATAGCGCTGCTCAAACATGAGGACGATGGGATTGTTTTTTGATGACGTGCCGGACAGAAAATGATCGTAAATTTCTGCCGGAGAAAGCCACGCCAGAATGAAACCGTTTTTATGCCCCTTGAAGAAATAGGGGACCGAGATGACTATGCGTGCGGCAGCATCTTCACCCTCTGCATAAAAGCGGGGTTTTGATCCATTCCCGGCCAGAAAGCCGCGCCATAAACGTTCCTCTCCCTCTGCCGGATGAACAGTGTCCGCTACCGAATCCAAAAGCTTCCGCCCCTGCGAGTCTAAAAAAACCACTCTGTTGTAGATCTGAATGGTTCCCAACAACTTTTTATTCAGGAATGCGTCAAACGCCTCGTCAGCCTCATAGAGACTTGCGGCAAGTCCATACTCCATAGACATGCCAAGATTTACATTTTCAAAATATGCCGATAATTCACGGGCTCCCACCAGATCCTGAAGGTCGTTTACCCGTTCAGAGAAGAAATAACCCAGGGCAGTGGCGCGCTTGTTTGCATCATCCCGCAACCGGGCGTTAGCCGTCTGCTGGAGTTCGCTCCGCGACCGATAGAGGTCGGACAGCAGCCACGCCATATACCCGACCAGAACAAGGCCCAGCCCAACTATGGCGTATCGTCGCAGAAATGTTTTCATAAAAATCAACCTAAATCCAGAAGTTCATTGCCACAAAAAGGCACAAAATCCACAAAAAAAACATGGTATGTTGAGTGAATATCTAAGCTGTTTGGGGTTCTCGTTGCGTGTCAAAACTCACTGGTATTCTTTGCGCTTATTGCGCTTTTTTGTGGCTAACTGCTTTTTTAAGGTTTAACGCCGGGAAAAACATTTCATTGCCATTGATACCCTTCGAGATTGAACGCCTGAAACATTATACCGCTCCATCGCCACGCCCATTGACCGGCAACCTGATCATAAAGGTTGTACCCGCACCCGGCTCACTTGCCACCGTAATCTCGCCGCCATGTTTCCTGATGATGTCATAGCTGATACTCAACCCCAGCCCGGTCCCTTTACCGACCTCTTTGGTGGTAAAAAACGGATCAAAAATTTTACTTTGAATTTCAGCAGAAATCCCTCTCCCCGTATCAGCGATGGTCAGCAGGACATCTTTCCCTTCAGCCGAAGTGGTAACAGTGATACGGCCATGCTCTTCTATGGCATGGGCCGCATTCACCAGCAGGTTGGCGATTACCTGGTTTATCTGTTGGGGATTGCAGACTATCAGCGGTATGTGATTCAGCTGCAACTCGAGTTCGGCAACATAGCGGATCTCATTGCGAACCATGTTGGCCGTACTCTGTACGCAATGATTCAGATCGGTCTCTTTAAAGCTGTCCTCATCGGATCGGGCAAAATCTTTCAGGTCGAGCACAATCCGCTTAACCCGTTCTGCTCCTTCCAGCGATTCAGAGAGAAGAGGCGAAATATCGTCCAGAATGAATGGCAG
>CAIRND010000026.1 GCA_903879825.1 uncultured Geobacteraceae bacterium | reverse complement strand
TAATATGACCGATTCAATTGGTGCGCTGGCACCGCTCGCTTCACGCGATTGTCCGGAGCGACTTGAAGCTCTGGCCGATTTTTACCGCCGCTGGCAGGGTGATCGTCTGGTCGTTGATAAATGGTTTTCACTTCAGGCGACTTCAACTCTCCCCGGAGTATTGGACGAGCTCCAGGCGTTGCTCAGTCATCCCGCTTTTGAACTGACTAATCCCAATCGCTTTCGCTCACTGGTTGGCGCGTTCAGTCAGAGAAATCAGGTGCGTTTTCATGCTCTTGACGGGTCAGGCTATCGTTTTCTGACTGATCAACTTATCCGGTTGATTCCGATCAATCCCCAGGTTTCCGCTCGGATGCTGGCCCCATTGACTACCTGGCGCCGTTTTGATGCAGCCAGAGGCAGCCTGATGCAGCAGCAGTTGCAGCGAATTCAGGCATTGGCTGATCTGCCCCGTGATGTCTATGAGGTCGTAACCAAAAGTTTAGGATTGTGAATATAAGGAGCTGCAGATGGCGTTGAAGATGATGGAAGATAACCCTTTTGCCCGGCATACCGGTATTAAAGAATGGATCACACGGGCAGTCGCTGCTCCGAAGCCCGAGGATGATATTATCTCGGAAATAATCCCTTTCAACTCGTTGGTGTGCCTGAAGACAAACGGTATTTATGGGAAATCTACCTTCGCAATGCAGGCGGCAATGTCAGTTGCACTGGGACTTCCGTTTCTTGGCAGATACCGGTGCCAGCAGGGGCATGTCATTTATCTGAGCGCGCAGGATACCGATGACGATAATTGCCGGCGCTTCAAACGCCTCTGTCGCGAATGGCAAAAGTCAGAACCGGAGTTTGATCATAACCTGCTGCAAAATGGTGATAATCTTACCTGTATTTCGATGTGCGACGATTGCTATGGCACCCAATCACATCTGGTGGACGTGACCGGAAGTCATTCCAAGACGCTTACCCATCTGCTCAAATTCTGTGAATACTACAAGGTTAAGCTGGTTGTCCTTGACCCAATCGAAGAGTTCTTTCCAGAACAGATCAAAAATATTACTGAGTTTTATCGAACGTTGCGGCAACTGAACACATCCGTTCTGATGCTTTCAAATGGCACCAGCTCGTCTGATGTATTTCATGGCGTTGAGGTAGGAGTTCAGCTGAGTGATGATAAGCTGCAATTGAAGAATTTTTTTACGGGGAAAAAGGATATATCGCTTGAAATGGGTGTTGGGATCTGGTCGACGTCATAGTATAACCACCTGCCTGACAGATGGTTATACTATGATCTGATGCAATTACTTGCCTTTTATCATCTCGATTTCCAGGCTGATGGTGACCTCTTCACCTACGGCAACACCGCCTGTTTCAAGTGCTGCATTCCAACTCAAGCCAAAATCCTTGCGGTTGATTTTTGTACTGGCAACGGCCCCACTTCTCAAATTTCCCCACGGATCTTTACTCTCTTTGCTCGGTCCTTCAACATCAAGTACAACTTCTTTGGTAACGCCGTGCAGAGTCAGGTCGCCGGTAACTTTAAGTTTGTCTTTACCGGCTTTGGCAACCTTTTTTGACACAAAAGTCATGGTCGGAAATTTGGCGACATCAAAGAAGTCGGCACTGCGCAGATGCTCATCGCGTTTCTGGACATTGCTATTGATGGAGGCGGTGTCGATAGTGACGGATACTTTCGATTTGGTGATGTCTTTGTCGTTGATATCAACGGAACCATTCAATTTTTCAAAGCTTCCCCTGACATTCGACACCATCAGATGCCGAACCTTAAAGCCGACATTGGAGTGATCAGGGTCGATGTTCCAGGTTGTTGCGAATGCGAAAGCGGGAAGGGCCAGGGCTACAATGGTGCTGAGTGATACGAGTAGATGTCTCATGATAATGCTCCTTTTCTGTGTTTGAATTGTGTGTGTGCGGTTACCTGGTTTTGTATTGCATTGCGACGCAGCTTCCAGGTGGCTTTTTTACTTACCTTCCGGTAATCCCAATTTTTTACTTAACATCCCCAGTGTTTCCTGCTCTTCACTGGTCAACGAATCCATCTCTGTAACAATTGCTGATTCAACATCCGAAAAAACGGTACGTATGAGCGTTTCGCCACTTTCAGTGAGGGTGACGGTCAGATAACGCCGGTCTTCACTGATCCGCTCTCTCTTCACCAATGCCTGCTTTTCCAGATTATCAATGACCAGTGTGATATTGCCGGTGCTCTTGAGGATTTTTGCGGCAATGTCACGCTGACACAATGGCCCTTTGTGGTGCAGCGCTTCAAGTACCCCGAACTGACTGATGGTGAGTCCAGCCGCCGACATGGTACGTCCAACTCTATTTGTTACCGATTCGGCCGCCCGCATAAGTTTTGTGTACGTGTTAAGTGCGAGATATGATGGATTTGTTTTGGCGTTCATTGCACTGTCCGATTAAGATCGATGTCATATCATTTGATATCAAACTATATGAGCGGAGGGAAAATGTCAATATGTTTTTTTACCTGTCATCGGGATTATGGGGGAGGGTAACGGTTACGGGGAGAGCAGCGCCCGATCATTTTCAAAACCGCGATGGCGAAGTTCGTGAAACTTTTCAATCAGTTTTTCGACCGTCAGTTGCTTCTTGTCATCACCGGACACATCGAAAATGATTTCGCCCTGATCCATCATCAGCAGGCGATTACCATACTCGATGGCATGGCTCATGTTGTGGGTGATCATCATGGAGGTGAGTTTGTATTCCTTGATAAACGCGTCAGTAAGCTGCAGCACTATCTCGGCATTCTTGGGGTCAAGGGCGGCGGTGTGCTCATCGAGCATGATCAGGGATGGCTTGGAAAGCACCATCATCAACAGGGTCAATGCCTGGCGTTGTCCCCCGGAGAACATGAGCAAATTTTCTTTCATGCGGAATTCCAGGCCCATCTTCAATTGGACGAGCTCGGTCCGGAAGTATTCCCTCATCTTGCTGTTAAGACTCCGCTTCAGCCACTTGAAGCCTTTGCGGTAGGTGATCATCATGTTGTCTTCCAGGCTCATGTTTGAGGCGGTGCCAAGCAACGGGTTCTGGAAGATTCTGCCCATGTAGCGGGCCCGTTTGTATTCCGGTTCGCGGGTTATATTACGACCATTGGCATGAATGGAGCCGACCGCCGGGGTAATTGTTCCGGCTATGAGGTTGAAAAGAGTTGATTTGCCGGCGCCGTTACTGCCGATAATGGTGATGAAGTCACCTTCTCTGACGTTCAGGTTGATTTCGCGTAACGCCAAATTTTCATTGACCGTGCCCTGATTGAATATTACCGAAGCATTCTTGAGCGCTATCATTTTTTCACCATCGCTTTGAAGGTCGCCATCTTGAGCTTTCTGGACTGAGTCATAATCAACAGGACAATAATCAGGAGCCCTTTGATCAGATTCAGGTCGTTGGGTGTCATATGGATGACATAGCCGTAATAGCGGCCAAGATACATAACGGCATGAAACAGGATGGAACCGGCCACCGCACATAAGGTCAGAACGCCGATGCGGTTGCTTTTCATAATCAAAAATTCGCCGATCATAACTGAAGCCAGGCCGGAGATGATGATTCCCTGGCCGAGGCCCACATCGGCAAATCCGAGGTATTGCGCGGCAAAAGCGCCCGAGGTGGCAACCAGTCCGTTCGACAGTCCGAGTCCGATTGTTTTCAAGGTTTTTGGATCAATGCCCTGAGAAATAACCATCTGCTCATTATTTCCCATGGCCCCGATGGTCATGCCGAGATCGGTGCGGAAAAAGAGATCAACCAGCAACTTGATGATAAGAACTATGCAGACGAAAAAAAACATCAGGATATATTCGTCGGGAATAATACCGGTTAAGCTGCTGGAAACGTCTGTCAGGATGGTTTTCTGATCAAGTACCGGAACATTGGCGCGGTTGCCGAGGATGCGGATATTGATGGAATAGAGCATGGTCATGGTCAGGATGCCGGCCAGCAGATTGGGAACTTTCAGATGATTATGAATCAGCGCGGTGACGACGCCGGCAAGTACGCCGCCGATAAAGGCGACCAGCAGGGCCAGCCAGCCGTTGACACCAAGCAGGATGCATTGAACCATCAGTGCAGCACCCAGCGGAAATGAACCATCCACTGTCAGGTCGGGGAAGTCGAGCACCCTGAAGGTGATGAATACTCCCAATACCATAATTCCGTAAATCAGGCCTTCAACCAGAATTCCTTCGATCATAATAAACCGTTCAACCTTCCAGAGGGGGAAATAGCCCGGCAGCCGCGTTGGCTGCCGGGTATAAGAAATTATTTGTTGCTGAGTTTGCCGTTTTCAATAATCTTGTTAGCGCTTTTAATAAT
>CAIRND010000025.1 GCA_903879825.1 uncultured Geobacteraceae bacterium | reverse complement strand
CCCCAACTCTTTGCCGAAGAACATCCAGCTCGCAATGGTGGCGACCATAACAACGGCGGTAATCATCTCATCGTAACTCATCTTGCCGACTTCAAGCCGTTTACGGTTAAGCGCGCGTACCCCGTTCTCCACACTAGCCAGATCAGGCGGGAAGAACGCAATCAGTAGACTAAAACCAATCACCAGCAGCGGCAGGACAATTGTGATTGCCGCCATGGTCCACTCGAAAAAACTTATATCAAGTCCGGAGGTTTCTCTGAGCATCCCCACGGCCAATGGCGCCCTGGCTCCGCCGAGAAAGGTTGCAATCCCACCGATGATGCAGCCCCAGGCGATACACATAAAGAGCAGCTGGGCAAAACGGCTTTTACCTGGCTTGAGGCCGAGACTTGTCGAGATTTCTGCCACTACCGGAAAGAGCATTGCTGCTACGGCATGCTCGCTCATGCAGAACGACAGCAGCGCGGCAAGGATAAAGACTGTCAGTGCCAGGCGGTGCGGGGTGCTGCCGAAACGGGCCAGCATGGCGCGGGCAATACGGGCAGACAGGCCGGTGCCGGTCATAGCGGCCGCCAGGATAAAGGCACCCAGAATAAAGAAAACCGCCTCGTTGCCAAACAGGGCATAGGTCTGTTTGGCGGGCATGATGCCAAGCAGGGGCAGCAGGGCCATGGAGAGCAGTGCTGTTACGGCGATGGGCAGCAGGCCGGTCACCCAGAGAAAAATTGTTGCGCCGAACAGTATCAGGGCATGGTAGGCCGTTATGGGCAACCCCGCAGGAGGGGCAAGTTGAAAAAGGACAAGACAAAGCACCACTAAGCCGGTCAGCACCTGATACCGCGCCGTCCGGTCGACCATAATCATCCAGAGTGGCCGGGTATCCAGCTTGAGCGGTTTATTGAATAAAGTCGGTTTCATTACAAGCCTGCCGAATCCAGCGAGTCCTGAGCATGTCCTATGCGCAGATGCCGTTGCAGATCGGAGCTGGCAAGTTGCTGGCGGTCGCGGATCTTGTCTATAAATCCGCGCACGAAACCGGGCTGTTCTCGTGAGGTAAGCGGGGTCGTCAGAGATATCAGCGGCAGCAGAGTTTTGATCGGCACCTGGCGTCTTTTCCATTCAGCAGCCACATGGCTGAAGATGGTGACGGCATACTCCGGTTCCTGTCCCGCAGCCTGCTCGGAAAGCGACACCAGTGGGATTATGCCGTTTTCAAGCAGCGTATCGATGGTGGCAATTGTCGTATCGGCAGACTCCTGGCCAGCCACCAGACTTGACACCACCGACCAGCGGCTAAAGATCGAACGGGCGGCATTGAGGGTCGCCAGTCTTGCATCCTGATCAGGTTCTGACTCCTCTGTTGATACGGCATTACGTGCCCTGAGCGGGATGTCCAGAATATCCACTCCGGCGGCGTATATTCGTTCGAGGATTTCTGCTGAGGCGGGAGAGTCGAGCCTCCCCATCAGTCTGACGTGAAAGTTTTTCTTGATCATCCGGGCCATTTCCAGACTATCCTGCAGGGTACTGCTGTTTCCGAATGTGAGGTAAAACAGTCCGGTAGACTCCATGCAATGACTCTCGAACATTGTTTCGAGCGTTTCATACATCGGCAGATTGCCGCCCACAAAGAACACAGTGCCCTGGCGACGCAAAACATCCGCCGCCCCGGTCAGCAGGGGGCTATTCATCAGGGAGTGTACTTTATGTCGATCAACTGTCATGGCCATCGCGATATTTTGCCTTATGTCTATAGAAATACTAGATATGGATTTCAAAAAAAATCCGAGGTTACTCTTCTACTTTTTCCAACTCCCGGAGGTCAAGTTAAATTATGCCTTGATACTGCCAAATTATATTCACACTGTCAAGTTCTATTTTCTTATTATCTACAGATTTAATATACTATTGCCTCCAGGAGGATAGTTGATCCAAATTGACATCGGACTATCCTTACGATATAACCATAAGTAAGGAGGAACATGCCATGTCACTTGCAACCATCACCTCAAAAGGCCAAACCACAATCCCCAAGGACATCAGGGATTGCCTGGGCTTGCAGCCGAAAGATCAAATCCAGTTTACCATTATTGCCGATGAAACTGTCATCTTGCGGGTAAAAAAGAGGAGCATACAGGAGCTGTATGGACTTCTCCATGATCCGCAGAGAAAGCCAATTCCGCTCGAAGACATGAAGTATCATCCATGAAGATGTATGGCCTTGACACCAATGTGCTGGTGCGCTTTCTGCTGAAAGATGATCCAGACCAAGCGGAATGCGCCAAAAAGATCATCGATGATGCCTTGATTGCGGGAGAACCGGTGGCAGTCGCACTGCTCGCTATTTTAGAAACCGAATGGGTGTTGCGCTCATGTGCCAAGCTGGGAAAGAAATCCATCATCACCACCTTCAGAATGCTGCTGGAATCGCGTGATCTCCGTATTGAACATGAAGAATCACTTGAAGAAGCACTGTACCTGTATGAAAATAACAGCGCCGACTTTGCTGATTGTCTGATGGCGACCCGCTACAAGCGCTCCGGCTGTACGGCAATGCTCACCTTTGACCGAAAGGCAGCCACTCTCCCCGGCGTACTCCTTCTCCCCCCAAGGACTATATGACTCCTGAACAATTTATATCACTCTGGAAAGACAATGTTCTTACTGAGCGAGGCGGGGAAAATATAATGAGTAAACCTAAAACCATGCAGATCAGAAACAGCACCGCCGAGTTTCTTGTTTTCACCAAGCAGGCGGGAGAAAACAGTATAGAAGTCCGCGTAGAGGATGAAACCGTCTGGCTGACGCAAAAGCTGATTGGTGTTTTGTTTGACAAAGGACGAAGCACAATCACTGAACATTTAAAAAATATCTCTGAAAACTGGG
>CAIRND010000024.1 GCA_903879825.1 uncultured Geobacteraceae bacterium | reverse complement strand
GCCTTTGTGCTGGTGATGAAAAGCCAGGTAGTAGGGGGAAATGAGCGCGTGCACCAGTCCGATGGTGCCGATAGTGTTGAGATATTCAAAGAACCCGGCGTTAAGCGGCAGCTTCATGAGACGCGCTGAATAGTGGAAGACCAGGCGATTTGCGAGGCGGCTGGTTACTGCGAAGATCTTGCGGTTGCTATCGGCAGTGCTGATACCTGCCAGAAAGGCGGAGTCATCCAGCAGTAACCGCGCCTCTGATTCAAGAATCTCTTCAAAGTTCTTTCCCGTGTGGTCACGCGATACAGGCATATTTTTAAGAACGAACAATTTGATCTTATCGACGAACGAACTCCGGTCTTCGCCGATGTTGAAAAAACGGTCGAGCAAAGCACTGACAAAAGGGGTAGCGCCACGTCTCCGTTGTCCCAGACGTTCCCGGTAAAAGCTGTGGGCGACACCGTAAAGACTGTGTGCCATGGTAAGTGGTCCGCCATCCTCACCGTCAGCCCAACTATCTCCATTCCTGACGGCTTCGATAAAACCATCAACCGTCGGTGTATCATAGACGGTGGTGTGTGCACGGGCGATGAACAGTCCGCCGTGGTCGTCTGAACCGCCCACAATGCCCTTGACCCAGGGGGTGTAGCCATACGGCTGCAGATCATATCTACTGGCCAAACGGTCGATTACGGCTTCATTGAGAGATGAAACAAGGCGTTTGGTAAAGCCATTGAAACGATGCGCCCGGCAGCCGTTTTTTACTTCAAAGGTGGTGAAGAGAAGCAGTGATCGTTCCATAATCTCCACGTTCAGTTTGTCGTTTTGAGCGTAGAGAGGGTGGGCCAGAAAATGGCCGATCTTTTCAGAATGGAGATAGGCAACCATCTCGTAGACATTTTTACGTAGCTCCATAATTGTTCGGAACTGAGTTTCGGAGATATGGAGCACTACGACATGAACCTTGCAGCCGTTTTCCGGGAAATGTGCCGTTATCTCTGAACTGATAAAGACGTTCGGAAGGTGAGCAATTTCCAGTGCCCCGCTGATGGCGTTGTGGTCGGTAATAGTGACAAAATCCATGCCACGTTCTCGGGCCACCCGATACAGATGCTTGGGTGAGGTATAGCTTTCCGGGACACTGAACTTGCGCATGGCCCAGTAGGTCGGTTTGTTGGAATGGCTGGAGTGGACGTGCAGATCTGCTTTATATGAGTTCATGACTGACATATATCATACCAATGTTACAGTCATGTTGAGGTTGTGTAATAATTGTGTAGAAATTGCATGATACAGACGATAACTCCAAAGTTTACCTAATCGTAACCGCGTCATAACTTGATCGTAATCTTGTTATGGTAGGCTGAGAGAAAAATTTACAGGGGGTAAACCAGCCATGTGGAAAGAAGATATTGTTGACCTGAATGTAAGCCGCTTTTTCGAGATGTCCGCTCGTGTCGTCCTGTCGTTATTGATTGTTGCCATCCTGATGGCTATTTTAGCAGGAATCGGGTGCACTTTTTATGACTTGAGACTTGTTCTTCAGCAAGATTTTCACTCCGCCTTCAAAACGATTATGGTGGATATATTGACCGTGCTCGCTATTGTTGAGGTGTTACGTACCGCTCTGGCCTATTTCACGGAGGGTCGGGTCAAGGTTACGTATATCATCGACACCGTTATTGTTACGGTATTAACCGAAGTTATGGCTTTTTGGTACAAGGAGATGGAGTGGCAGGAGGTGGCGATGACTATTTCACTGGTGCTGTCTCTGGCGTGCATCAGAATTATTGCCGTGAGGTT
>CAIRND010000023.1 GCA_903879825.1 uncultured Geobacteraceae bacterium | reverse complement strand
GTGGCCGTAGACCATTACCTCGGCAATGAACGTGCTTTGGAGCAGTTCATTTTCCACCTCTTCGGGATATACGTTTTTGCCGTTGGGGGTCACAATCAGGTTTTTGACCCGTCCGCTGATGGTTAAAAAACCGTCGGGACTGAGGAAACCAAGGTCGCCGGTTCGATACCAGCCATCTGACAACACTTCCGCCGTGGCGAGTGGATTTTTGTAATACCCCTGCATGACGTTTGGCCCTTTAACAATAATCTCACCGACTCCCTCATCGTTTGGTTCATCAATCCGCACCTCTACTTGATCGAGCAGGCGCCCGATGGTACCGAGTCTCTTGCCGCCCGGCTGCTCTGCACTGATGATTGGGGCCGTTTCGGTAATGCCATACCCCTGATAGATCGACAAGCCGAACTCTGTCATTCCCTTGGCAATGGCGGGATCAAGCGCCGCACCGCCACTGATGAAGATGGTACCGGAACCGAATGCCTGCTTTACTTTTGCGGTTACTATCGGCCGGGTAAACGGGAGCGAGAACAGCAGTTGCGAAAGTTTTTTGGAGTTAATATTCTTTATTACACGATCCAGAATCATCCGATATACGACCGGAACCGCTAGAAAGAAGGTTGGCTTGACCTCGGCCAGATTTTCCCCCAATTTTTTCAGCGACTCGCAGAAGGAAACCGTTCCCCCCAGAGAGAGCGGCAGTAAAACGCCGCAGACCTGCTCAAAAACGTGATTGATCGGCAGGAACGACAGCGTATGGATGCTGTTGTCGAGTTGAAAATGCCTGGCGGCTCCCCTGATGTTTGAAACGATATTGGCGTGACTAAGCATGGCACCTTTGGAGCGTCCGGTCGTTCCGGAAGTATACAAAATCACGGCCGTGTCGCTGTTGTTGCGCGGCTTTACCGGGAGCGGCGCACTGTGACAGAGTGCATTGAACGACAGAAATTTACCTTCGCGGGTGAGTCTGGTGCGGAGCCGTTCCACCCGGTCAAGCGGACTTGCCGGTTCTGCGGTCGCTTCAACCTGGGGAGAGAGAGAACAGAGGAGTCGATGCGCCTGACGCGCCAGCACCTCCATATTATTACGACGATCCACCGGGATTTCTACCGTAGAGAGCAATTCCCTCCATTCTTCCACCAACGCATCCAGTGCTTGCACCACACGGGGATCGGTTGAATCAGAAGAAGTGGGGGCAAGGGTGACAATCAATTCCAATGCCGGAATATCCTGAAATATTTCCAGGACCAGGTCAAGGCAGGGAGGCGCACTGAAGACATAGCGGGCATCGCAATCTGCCAGAATGTGCCGCAGTTCTGCTGCTTTCAACTCCTTGTCGATAGGTACGACCACCCCGCCGGCCTTAAGAATACCGAGATAGGTGGCAACCCACTGTGGCGACGAGGGCGCAAGCAGGGCGGCGTGGTCGCCCGCTGCGAAACCATTCTTGATCATGCCGGCCGCAATTCGATCGGAAAGTTCCCACAGAGCGCCATAGGTCATGTTTTGCCACGCACCGCCAAGCTTGAAACGCAGTGCCGGTTGATCACTATATTTCTGACAGCTTTCTCTGATCAAGGAATCGATGGTGTGCATACACATCCTCCAAACGGCGTTTTGTGAGCATATTAGCACGATGGAGCAAGGTATTGTCAAAGTTTAAAGTGTACCCACCGGGCAAAAAATGCTTTTGGGGAGAGGTAGGGAATGCTATAGTGGCACCTCAAAAAAATACCGCAGGTAGTGCCCAGCTAAAGGAGTTACGTTATATGTCTGAACTTCGTGTCCGATTTGCCCCCAGTCCAACCGGTTATCTTCATGTCGGTGGCGCTCGCACCGCACTTTTTAATTGGCTGCTGGCCAAGAACCGTGGTGGAACGTTTATTTTGCGTATTGAAGACACGGATGTGGAACGCTCAACCAAAGAGTCTGTTGAAGCAATTCTGGAAGGAATGAAGTGGCTCGGAATGGATTGGGACGAGGGGCCTTTCTACCAGTCGGATTCGTTTCCGCTCTACAAGGAATATGTCCAGAAACTGCTGGATGCGGGTAAAGCCTATAAATGTTACTGCACGACTGACGAACTGGATGCCAAGCGCGCTCTGGCGATGGAGGAAGGACGCAAGCCGAAGTATGACGGGACATGCCGCGAGAGAAGCGGGCAGTGTGACGAACAGCCGTATGTTGTCCGCTTCCGTGCGCCGCAGGGCGGGGTGACCGCTTTTGATGACCTGATCAAAGGAACCATAACGTTTCCGAATGAGGAGCTGGACGACCTGATTATCCAACGTACCGACGGCACGCCGACCTATAATTTTTGTGTGGTTATTGACGATGCCAGCATGCGGATTACAATCGTTATCCGAGGAGATGATCATGTTAACAACACGCCGCGCCAGATCCAACTCTATGAAGCGCTCGGCTTTCCGGTGCCTCAATTTGCCCATGTCCCGATGATTCTGGGGGCGGACAAAGCACGCCTTTCGAAACGACATGGCGCCACCAGCGTTATTGCCTATCGTGACATGGGATTTTTGCCGGAAGCTCTCAACAACTATCTGGTGCGACTGGGATGGAGCAACGGTGACGACGAGATTTTCAGCCGCGAGGAAATGATCAGTAAATTTGATATCAGCAATGTAGGGCGCTCGCCCTCGGTATTCAATACGGAAAAGCTGCTCTGGTTGAATGCCCACTACATAAAAAATGGTGATACACAGCGCCTGGCCGGTCTGCTGCTGCCGCATCTCTCCCGTCGGGGGGTAACAACGCTTGGAGGGCCGGATCTGATGGCGGTTGTGAAAACGCTGCAGGAACGGGCTCAAACTCTGGAAGAGATGGCTGAGCGTGCCGTTTTTTACTACAATGCACCGGTCAGTTATGATGAAGCTGCACTGGCCAAGTTTGACAAAGAGCTGCTGCAGGCTGTGTGTACTGCGGTTACTGAGAAGCTTTCATCTGCACCACTTGGCGATATCGCCGCAATTGATGCTCTCTTCAAAGAGGTGTGCGCTGAAAATGGTTGGAAGATGGGCCAGGTCGGTCAGCCGACCCGGATTGCACTTTCGGGTGGCACGCAGGCTCCAGGCATTGGCGAAATAGTGCTCACTCTAGGGGTAGAAGAGACTCTCCGCAGGATTCAGAAGATGAAAGAGCATCTTGCTGCGAAATAACCCGTTATAGATACATAACCAAAAAAGAGTCGTAGGCGTTGCGTGCCGACGACTCTTTTTTTGCTCATTATTTATTGTTCTGTTGCTTTCAGCACCCTGGTCAGCACTGAAGTCAGATCTTTCAGTGTGTACGGCTTGGGGAGATAACCGTTCAGCCCCAACCCTTTGAAGCGTTCTGACACCTCCTGCTGGCTGAAACCGCTGGCAAGCAGTACTTTAATATCCGGTCGAATGCTGCGCAACTCCTTGATAACCGTAACACCGTCCATGCCGGGCATAACCTGGTCCAGCAGCACAATACCGATGCTGTCACGATGCTCACTGAAAAGTGCCAGCGCATCTTCTCCACTCGCGGCGGCAAGTGTCTCGAAACCGAGTTCGTCCAGCATGGCGGTCGATACTTCCCGAATCATATCTTCATCGTCAACTATCAGGATTTTTAGCGCGTGTCCGATCGCTTGTTTCTGGGCGGATTCAGCCGCGATAACCGGATACGGCAGCGACGTCTGGTTGTTGACCGTTGGAAACAGAACCTTAATTGCCGTGCCGCCTCCTAAAACGCTCTCTACTAAAAAAGCCCCATTATGAGCACGTATAATGCCCTGAACAGCGGACATTCCCAAGCCTCGCCCGGTAAACTTGGTCGTAAAAAAAGGATCAAAAAGTTTGTGCAACGTTTCGTCGTCCATGCCGCAGCCGTTGTCACGTACCCCCAGCCATACGTAGCGCCCTGCAACCGGTTTAGCGTCCAGGAGACTCTGGTTTAGTACGCTCTGATCATATTCGTCTGCTCCAGTTGAGAGGGTTATCGTGCCGCTTGCATTGCCGATTGCTTCAGCAGCGTTGGTAATCAGGTTCATTATAACCTGCTGTAGTTGACCGGCATCCGCCTTGATGGTTGGCAGCGTGTGATCAAGATGCTGTTCGAGAGATATCGATTTGGGTATGGCGGCATTCAGCATGGTGGCATTTTCCTGAACCAGTTCGGTCAGATTGAGCGATGTAACGACAAAAAGACCCTTGCCGGAGTAAGCAAGCATCATGTTGGTTAATTGAGCGGCATGACGACCGGCCTTGATCGCATTATCAATGTTTTTCCGGGCGGGAGTATCCTGAGGAAGTTTCATCAGGGCAAGATCAAGATTGCCAAGCAGCGCCTGCAGCAGGTTGTTGAAGTCATGGGCGATCCCCCCCGAAAGTATGCCGAGGCTTTCCAGCTTTTGAGTGTGCAGCAGTTGGCGCTCCAACTTTAACCGCTCATCTTCGGCATTTTTTCGCTCAGTAATGTCACGACCTTCCGGGACCAGAAACAGCACTGTACCTGATGAATCCTTTACCGGCCGAAGGGAGAAGTCGATATAATGAAGCGTCCCATCCGGTGATGGGTGCGTTGCTTCGAACGTGGCGAGTTCCCCTCTGGCAGCACATGTTACTGCGTGACGCAATTTTTCCTGAAGTTCAGGAGAGTGTGACCACCACGGGGTATCCCAAAATGGTGTGCCGATAACAGCTTCTTTCTCCGTCCCGCTGAATTGTAATGCGGTATTATTAACGTCAGTAAGCGTTCCATCCGTATCCATCAAGCCGGCAAAATAGTAGCCCTGCTCAAAGAATGCTCTGAACTTTTGTTCTTTTTCCAGCAGAGCCTGCTCTTTTTCAATTTGTTCGGTGATGTCGTGACCAACACCGATGAAGAGCAATTCACCGCTTGGGTCAACAAATGTGGAGCCATTGGCCTCAAACTGGCGCCATGAGCCGTCAGCACATATTACCCGAAAGGGAGGGCTTGTTTCTGCCTGACCACTGCTCAATACCCGATGGAGATATGAAAGCAGTGGGTGCAGATCGTCCGGGTGTGCGAACAGAGAAAAACATTTCCCCGTTATTTCGCTGACGGGGACGCCGAAGTGGCGTTCCCAGGCAGGAGAGACATACATGAAGATACCTTCGGTGTTGAGTGTGAAGATGACGTCGGTAGAGCCCTCGAGATGCTTGCGAAATTTTTCCTCGCTTTTTCGGAGGACCTCCTCCGTCGACTTTAATTCCGCAGTACGTTTCTCCACACTGTTTTTTAGGGTGCGATTCCAGATGAACAAGAACAGCACCAGCAGGCAGAGTCCGCTGATTCCGGCAAATATGGATGTTGAGGGGAACGTGTATTCAAGAGACGAACCGTACCACTGCTTTTGAATTTTTTTCAGTTCGTGGGGGGTGATAAGACGGAAGCCATCTTCAACTATGGTCAGTAGTTCGCTATTTCCCTTTTTGACCGCGCGATGAAGTGACACCGTGTTTAGGGGTTCGGACTGCTTGAAGTTGCCGAGTATGCCGTGCTTGTGGAGGAAATAGAGCGCGGGAGCCTTATCCATGACCATCACATTAACTTTGTGATTTTTAGCCGCCAGCACGATTTCTTCGTAGTTATTAAAAAACAGAAGATTGTCAACGCCCTGGTTATTGAGGTACTCGATTGCGGAATCACCCGTTTGAACACCAACGGCAAAGCCCTTTAAAGAGGCGGCGCCGGCAATGCCGGGAATGTCTTTCAGGAAGAATACCGGGACTTCGATTGTGCTGAATGGCGGGGAAAAATCGTAAATTTTAGCACGTGGTTCGGTTTTGGCAATTTTATCTATGACATCGAACTCGCCGTCCTGGAGGCGACTCTGGGCCTCTGCCCAATCCATGAGGCTGATCTCGGCTTTTATGCCGGTTTTCTTCTCCCACAAACGCCAGAGGTCGATCTGAGAACCCTGCGGATTACCGGCATTGTCTTTAAAAACAAACGGCGGATAATTATTCTCCATCACAACCCGGATTTTATCGGGTCGCGCAGCGGAGTACGACGGAAGCAGACAGCAGAGACAACTGGAAATCAAAATGAAACGCAGGAAACCGTTAACCGTCATAGTTCCACCTGTGATATATATTTTAATCGGCGGAGCACACTGATGCAAAAAACAGAATAAGTCAACGTATTTCAGCTAGTTGAGAGTTAATTTATATGCCAGCATTTGAGCTTGCCACAACATACACCCCGCGGGGTGACCAACCTCTGGCTATTGAAGAGCTGGTCGCCGGTATTGAGCGCGGCGACCGCCACCAGACCTTACTGGGGGTTACCGGTTCCGGCAAAACATTTACGGTGGCCAACGTCATCGCCCGGACCGGTCGTCCGGCACTGGTGCTGGCTCCCAACAAAACTCTGGCAGCTCAGCTGTATGGCGAGTTCAAGGAGCTTTTTCCACATAATGCCGTCGAATATTTTGTGTCCTACTACGATTATTACCAGCCTGAAGCATACATTCCGACCAGTGACACCTTCATTGAAAAAGATTCCGCCATTAACGACGAGATCGACAAGAT
>CAIRND010000022.1 GCA_903879825.1 uncultured Geobacteraceae bacterium | reverse complement strand
GGCGATTGTGCTGGCCACGACTCCGCGTCCCTCACCGCAGGCTATTTCGCTCAACGCGGTTGCCCGTTGGGCAATATTTAACGATCCCACCTGGCGCAAGGGCGAATATAAGCACAATCCCAAGGATGGCCTGGCTCTGGCCCGTGGCATTGGACATATTACATTTCTTTCCGACGAATCGATGAATGCTAAATTCGGTCGAAGATTCTCAGCACGTGACGGGCAGTTTGATTTCTTCGGCCAGTTTGAGGTTGAACGCTATTTGAATTATAACGGTTACAATTTTGTTGATCGCTTTGATGCCAACTCGTTTCTCTATCTCGCCAAATCATTGGATCTTTACGATGTTGCGTGGGGCTATGAATCGATGACGGAGGCCTTCAGTCAGGTTACGGCGCCGATTCAATTCTATGCGTTCAGCTCTGACTGGCTCTACCCGGCGTATCAGACGGAGGAGATGGTCACCTGTCTGAAAGAACTCGGCAAAAATGTAGAATATCATCTGATTACCTCTGCATATGGCCACGATGCTTTTCTACTGGAACATGAAACCTTTGCACCGCTGGTGAGGAACTTTTTTGAACGGATCTGAAATTGTGAAAAATACGGGACATATAAAACCTGCGGCTGAATTCAGAGATAATCGCCTGTTCAAAAAATTGCGTCACGGTGTTGGTAAAGCTATTGCTGACTTCGACCTTATCGAAAACGGCGATCGAATCGCGGTGGCCGTTTCAGGTGGTAAAGATTCCTATACGCTGCTACTGCTGCTGGAAGACCTGCGCAGGAGGGCGCCGGTCTCCTTTGAACTGATTGCCGTCAATATCGATTCCGGTTACCCCGGCTACCGCACCGACGTCATCGAAGAGTTCTTTCAGAAAAACGGCTTCGCGTACCGAATGGTGCCAAGCGAACACTACGACATCATTAAAGAAAAACGTCGTCCTGGCTCATCCTACTGTTCGATCTGTTCACGCCTGAAGCGGGGTGCGCTCTATGAAGCCGCTCAGACTCTGGGGTGCAATAAATTGGCGCTCGGCCATCATCAGGATGATTTTGTCGAGACCTTACTGCTGAACCAATTTTTTGTCGGCTCTCTCAAATCAATGGCTGCGACCATGCTGGCTGATAACGGAATTATTACCGTAATCAGGCCTCTGGTCTATCTTCCCGAAGAAGATATTGTTACGTTTTCCCGACAGGCGGAACTGCCGGTGGTCTGCTGCTGTTGCCCTGTCTGCGGTACTGCAGATATGCAGCGCAAGCGGATGAAGCGACTGCTTAAAGAGCTGCAGGCCGATATTCCTCATGTCAAAAACAGTCTGCTAAAAGCGCTTTCAAATGTTCATCCCCGCCATTTGCTTGATTCTTCGCTGCGAAGAGACACGACAGGAACGAAAAGAAGTGTCGATCTTCACGTCAACCCTGCTCTACTTCCTGACCTGGATTCCATAATCTGAGGAATCATTTTGAAGAATAATTATCCGGATAACGTGATGAAATGGCTGCAGTCGAAGCCGTCACTGAGTGATCTTGGAGCGGAATATCCAGAGTTGCGCGATACGGTCCGAGGTGAAATTGCAGAAATAGTTGCCAGTGACGCCGTTGCCGGTTTACCGGCATATCTCAGACGGATGTCGCAAGCAGAACAGCTCTTGATTAAAAAACTGCATGGCAGTCCCCGAGATAAAAAGATTGAAGCTGCCCTTGTACAGCAGCATGTGCGCAGCCGCATCGCTCATCTGACAGTCAAGCAGCATCTCCTTTCAGAGGCAACCGGCATTAAAAAAGGCAAAATCCGATTTAATCTTTTGAACGGGTTTCTTGCCCAAAAGCTGCTGTTTGAGGATGGTCTTCGACGTAAGCCGGTTTCACTCTTCTGGTTCCGTCTGGTCTGGCCGTTACTATGGCAGAGAAAGTTGCTGATGCCGCTTGTTCAGCCGGAGGGGATTTATTGTTTCTATTCTCAGCAGCTTATTACTGCGCTTGCTACACTGGTAGGAACACAAACCTGTCTGGAAATTGCTGCTGGTGATGGTACCTTGGCGAGATTGATGGCGGGTAGGAATGTGGCAATTACGGCAACGGACGATCATAGTTGGAAACACGAGGTGAAATATCCTGACTTTGTTGTCAAACGGGATGCTCAGGATGCGTTGCGGGAGTATGCCCCTGAAGTTGTGCTTTGCTCCTGGCCGCCGGCTGGAAATTCCTTTGAGCGTCATGTATTCAGAACCAGAAGCGTTCAGCTGTATGTTGTTATCAGTAGTCGCCATCGTTTCGCTGCTGGAAACTGGGATGACTACCGGCAGCAATCAGCCTTTGACTTTGTAGAAGATGAGAAGCTGAGTCGCCTCGTACTGCCTCCCGAATTGGATGCCGCTGTGTATATCTTTCGCCGGAAGCCGATAACGTAAGAGGAGAGGTGTGGTAGAAGTCTATGGCGCTAACGGTGTCGGTTGGACCTGTTGAGGTTGGTCTGCCTGTGGCTCGCCACGCTCGGCTTCTCCTGAAAGCATAACAAGATCTACCCGGCGGTTTTTGGCGCGTCCCTCTGTGGAGGAGTTGTCGGCGATCGGACGAAATTCCGCATAGCCGGTTGCCGATATTCTGGTGGCATCTACTTCGAAGTTTTTCAGAAGATATTTCACGGCGTTTGTTGCGCGCGCCGTCGATAATTCCCAATTGGAGGAAAACTGTGCCGTGTTCATTGGGATGTTATCGGTATGGCCTTCAAGGCGCAGCGGGTTGTTATACTGGGTCATCACTTCAGCAATGGTGTTGATTAATTCGTAGGCTTCCGATTTGATGTTTGCCTGGCCTGAATTAAAAAAACCGGCTTCCTTAAGGCTCACAATCAGTCCGCGTCGGGTTATTTCCAGTGTCACCTTGCTTTGTGCACCCTGCTTGACAAGATAGGCTTCAACCGCGGATTTGATCTGGCGGAAATCTTTCTCCTCCGCCCGTGTTTTTCCCTGCCCACTCCGTGCCCGCCCCGCTGCCGGGGCCGCTTTTGACTCCGGCTTGAGTGAGGGAATAACGGTCATTGCCTGCGAGGGGATTACATTTATTTTCGGGGAATTTGCGCCTGCGGTTGACATGCCGAATGATTGCTGGATAGCCCGCACAACCTCTTCGACTTTCTGCTTGTCACTCTGGCCCATCGCATACAGAACAACAAAAACAGCAAAAAGCAGTGTTATGAAGTCGGCATAGGATACGAGCCAGCGCTCGTGGTTGACATGCTTTTCCGGTTCTTTTTTGAGTGCCATAGCGTGTTAGTGGCCGCCTACATAGGCCATCAGTTTCTGTTCAATAAAGTGTGGGTTCTCACCATTCTGAATAGCAATCAGCCCCTCCAGAATCATAATACGCCGGAGCATTTCCTCTTTCATCCGTATTTTAAGCTTGGTTCCGATCGGCAGACAGATAACATTGGCAATAATAAGTCCGTAGATTGTTGCAACGAAAGCGACGGCGATACCCCCCCCCAGCTTGGACGTGTCAGACAGGTTGGCCATAACGTGGATCAGACCGAGAACCGCGCCGATGATGCCGATGGTCGGTGAAAACCCTCCTGCCGCCTCATAAAACTCAATGGTGTGCTTGGTATGGTCTTCAAAGGCCATAATGTCCGCTTCCAGTGTTTCCCGCAGTTTCTGTGGATCGATGCCGTCAACAACAAGCGATATTCCCTTCTTGATGAACGGATCGCGAGCCGACTGAGCTTCCTGCTCCAGGGAAATCAGACCATTACGACGGGCTTTGGTGGCATAGTTGATAATGTCTTTTACCACCTGCTCGTGGTCCACCTTTGCAGGTAGAAACGCGACTTTGACGCCTTTAAGCGCATTTATGATCGCCGGTAGTGGAAAGCAGACAAAGGTAGCGCCAAAAGTGCCCCCTAAAACAATCATGGCAGCGGTAGGCTGTACCAGTGCCGAAATGTGGACACCTTCAAGAGCTGCACCGCCAAAAACGGCCCCGAAGGCCATGACCAAACCTATAATAGTAGCTAAATCCATAGGTTAATATTCCCGACTGTGGAATGGAGTGTGATGCTGTGTACCCGGAATATCCGGGG
>CAIRND010000021.1 GCA_903879825.1 uncultured Geobacteraceae bacterium | reverse complement strand
GCACCGTTTACCACGGGGAAATAGACCGACAGTCCCCCTTCACTTTCCGGATCGTTCAGAGCAATACCGATATCACCATTAAACAGCTTGAGATTGTAATCGTTTATCGTCACCATAACCGGGCGGCCATGGTACCACTGTTTGTCAGGCCTGATCATACCTGCATCAGCCAGACAGGCTTCAATGGCACTGTTAACACCCTCCACACCATAGATACCCTGCCGCAGTGCACATAACACCCTGAACCGGTCAAATGATTTCAGGACATCATCTGGATTTTCGTGGGACAGATAATCACTAAAACCCTGCACTACCACCGGTGCCAGTTTCTTCTGCAGCGTATCACCGGCAGGTGTCCCGCACAGGGTCAGTTCACCGATAGTGCCGGATTTCATCGCGTCAAGAACCTGTGCCGCTTTGCCTTCATTGATCGCCGTGCTGACTACACCAATGCCACTCGTTTCACCAAAACGGTAATTTTTTTGTAGCACAACAATAGAATCAGCAAGTGCGGATTCACTTTGTTCCCGAGAAGTATCAGTACAATCGCAACCAGCGATCTCTGCCATAAACAGCTGAAACTGGCGTGAATAGCCGCAGTCATGACCAGTGTTGCATATATCGCCGAGCACCGCACCCGCCTCAACGGAAGCGAGTTGATCACGATCTCCCAGAAGAATGAGACGGGTTCCGGGTGCAAGTGCGTCAACCAGCTTGGCCATGATTCCAAGCGGGATCATTGACGCTTCATCGATAATCACCGCTTCATAGGGGAGTGGATTATCTGCGTTATGACGAAAGCGGCATGAGCCGGGAATCACCCCGAGAAGACGCTGGAGAGTTAACACCTCCGTGGGAATATCCGCTGTAACCCCGGTTAAACCCTCAAGTTGGGTGCCCGCTTTGTGTATTGATTCCTTAAGTCTGGTCGCAGCTTTTCCTGTCGGGGCTGCCAGACCGATCCTCATCCGGCTCCCGCGAGCCTGTTCAAGAATCAGCGCGATTATCTTGACCACGGTTGTAGTTTTTCCGGTACCAGGACCACCTGAAATAACAGAGAAGCGGTTCCGTACCGCTGCCGCAGCTGCAATCCGTTGCCAGTCAACTTCGCCCACCAGAGGCGTGAATAACCGTGACAGACCGTCCGTGAGCAACCGTGTATCAACGTCCGGCAGATCAGATGCCATGGCAAGAAGCGCCGTAGCCAGATCGTGCTCGTACTTCCAGTAACGATAGAGGTAGATACGGTTCGCAGCATCCAGTATCAGCGGACAGTACTCACCCGGCTGACCGACACTCTTTGAAGCCCGCAGAGTGGCTGAAACTGCTGACACCTCGGCACTGCCAAACATCTCCGCCAGATCCACGCAGATATTGCCCCGTCCAACGGCAGAGCTTGCACCGAGTGCAGCGGTGCGGAGAATATCCGTTGTGCCCCCTTCCCTGCTGCAGACAAAATCGGCAAAAACCGTATCAATAGCTCTCATCAGGACATCGTCTTTCATGTCACACCTCCTCAATGTCGATGAGACATTTCGTTAATCCGGCGACCAATGCTGCAGGCGGCTTGTCAAAATAGATGCCGTTGCCCGGGTAGGCGGCATCAATCCCGCGCAAAAACAGATAGAACACCCCGCCAAAGTGACTGTCATAATGGTAATCGACAATACGTCTTTCCAGATAGCGGTTCACCGCAACGGTATAAAGAAGGTACTGGAGCGGATACAGCTTGCGTTCCATTTCTCGGGCCAGGTTGCCGGGGTGGTAATTTTCCGGTTGATGCCCGAGGTGGTTGGATTTCCAGTCAATAATGTAATATTTACCTCCATGAGTGAAGACAAGGTCAATAAAACCGAGCAGCATCCCTTTCACTCTCTGGAAATTAAGCTGCCTGGCAACCCGTTCAAAATCAACCGGCGACGTGATACCGAACTTTTTAAATACGCTCACAAACTGCAGTGGTTCAAGTGACCGCAGCGGAAAATAAAATTCCATTTCCTGCACCCAACTGCCCGGTTGCAGTGCCGATAAACTAAGCCCAGCAGACAATTCTGCGCTCAGAACAGCCGTAAGCATTTTCGACACCATGTCGGTATACGTAGCGTCATAGGTGGATTTGGCGAGTAGTCGCGACACCAGATCTTTAAGCTGCACGGGGCTGTCTGATGCAAAATCAACGTGCTCGAATACCGTATGGAGAAAGGTTCCGGCACTCGCTCCTTTCGGGAATGAAAAGATGGTGCCCTCAGGGGATGATCCCTCCCCGCCACCGGTATGTGGTTCATCAGAGCTGTCGTAGTCAGG
>CAIRND010000020.1 GCA_903879825.1 uncultured Geobacteraceae bacterium | reverse complement strand
ACCGGGTTCTCTCCCGGGAGAAAGATTATGAGCCGCAAGCCATGCTGTTTTTCCTGCGGGACTATTCCGGTTCCATGGCCGGCAAGGTTACCGACCTGATTGTTTCCCAGCACGTACTCATCTACAGCTGGCTGCTCTATCAGTATGGAGGCCAGGCGGAAAGCCGCTTCATTCTGCATGACACCGAAGCCAAAGAAGTGCCTGACTTCTACACGTATTATAATTCCAGAGTTGCGGGCGGGACGCAGGTTTTCAGCGCCTATCAACTCGTCAACGAGATCGTGGCGCGGGAGAATCTGCTAAAAGATTACAATATTTATGTGTTTCACGGCACCGACGGTGATGATTGGGACGAAGCGGGCGAAAAGGCGATTCCGGAGCTGAAAAAGATGCTCACCTACGCAAGCCGGGTCGGGGTGACCATAGCCGAACACAGTCAGGGCGAATCGACCCCGGTGTCCCGCTATCTGAACGGCTCACGGCTTCTCAGGGATAAACCGGAATTGATCAGACTTGATGTTATTCAGGAAGATGCAGACGAACCGAGGCTGATTGAGGGGATCAGGAAGCTGATATCGTGATAAAAAAGACAGTTTGACTTTGCGATCGGCAAGAAACGCGATTTTTTCGCAAGGTCAAGGCACTCAAGGAAATGCAGCGCAGGCGTAGCACCGCTACGCTGAGCATGTATTTCCGCAGAGCAACGCAGAGATTGCGGAAAAGGCGCGTTTCTATCATGGAACTAATCAATCAACATACCAAACGCATCATGGAAGGGTGTAAGGAGCGAGCCCGGGCAGCTGGTCTTTCCTTTACTAATGAAAGCCTGGAGTATGTTGTAACCAACCGTGATCTGATTGAACTTTCTCCCAAAGTGATGATCCCCACGCTCTATGATTACTGGGTTCATGATGTGGAGGTACTGAGGGATAAGGGGAAATACGAATTATATCCGCATAACCCGTATGAAACGGTGATCAACACACGGCCGCCGATCTCCTTTTACAACGACAACAACCCGGACTGGTTGAATGTTATGATTTTCTACCATGTTCTGGCCCACATCGATTTTTTCCAGAACAATCTCTATTTTCGTCATACCTGGGACTACGACTTCACCGGCCAGGCCCTGTCAGACAAACGGGTAATTGCGCAACTGCGCGCCGAGAAGGGACGCTTTGTTGATTATGTGATCGAATTTGCCCGGGGAATCGATAACCTGGTCGATTTTCATGGAGATCTGGTCGATCTGTTCATCCCCCCCGAAGCGCAGTGTTCGTCCCGGCTCGATTACTATTTTGACGTATTTCTCCAATCGGAGAAGAAGGTATCGATCAGCGAATATATCAAGGAGGTTAACCGCTACAATGACTGTCTGAAATCGAATGGTGAACAGGGCGAGAAGACCTTCTTCGGTGAGGCGGAACGGCGCTATCCTGAGTTGGAGGCGCATTTTATCCGTTCAGGGGAGGCACGACCGGCTAAAAAACGTGATCTGCTGCGTTACCTGCTGGACAATTCTGAGTTTCTGGCCAGGGATGAAAATATCTGGATGCGCTCGATCCTCGAAATTGTACGTAAGACATCTGTGTTTTTTCAGCCGCAAATCCGGACTAAAATTATGAATGAGGGGTGGGCCAGCTATTGGCACGAGCGCCTTTTTTTGCAGGATGACCGTATCAAAGGGCATGAGGTAGACTTTGCCCGGGTCCATGCCGGCGTCACCTCCATGCCACGGCTGGGGATGAATCCGTACGCACTGGGGATGCGACTCTTTAGTCATGTGGAGGAGCAGGCCGACAAAGGGCGCCACTCGTTCGCCTTCCAGCGAATCCAGGATGCTGATACCCGTAAAAAGTTCGATAGCGGTGCAGCGACAGGTCAGGAGTTCATTTTTACCGTGCGCGAAAATCTGTGCGATTACCTCTTTCTGAAAAACTACCTTGACCAGGACTTTACCGATCGACACTCGCTCTTTGTTGCCGGCAAGCGACTCGATCAGCAGCGTATGGTCTGGCAGTATTACGTAAAAAGCCGCAAGGCTCACGATTATCAGCAGATGGTGTTGAGCTCGCTCTACCACCCCCCCGTTATCACCGTTGACCAGACGAAGGGGATTGAAGGCTCACTTTACCTGAATCATACCTTTGAGGGAAAACAACTGGTACAGGAATATATTGCCAATACGCTGGTAGGAATCGAATATCTGTGGGGCAGCCCGGTTCATCTGGAAACCAGTGAAGCGCAGGCGGTGGCTCCATCAGCCTCAGCGAAACAGGAAGAACAGCAGGAAAAGGAGATAACCTGGCAGCGGGTTGTCTATTCGATGAACGAAAAGGTGCTTTCTAAAAAAAGACTGTAACTGGTGACGCATGTCAAATGTCGAGAGAGCCATACTGCACCTCAATCGAAAGATCAGCGAACGGGAGCATAGTCAGACCATCCCTTTCGATGATTTTTTGAAGATTCTTGCCGAACGGCCGAATTCGGTCGTGCGCAATGTATTTCAGACATTTTATGACATGATTCATAACTACATCGGTGTGGGACGCGATGAGTATCCCGACGATCCGGAATCGATCAATTATGTAAATTACGATTGTCAAAACCTCTTCGTCAACGATACGGATCGCCCCTTCTTTGCGGACAGGCTCTTTGCCAACCGCCTTATCAACCATGTTGATGCGATGAAGGGGAGCGCGCGACAGAACAAGATCTATATCTTTGAGGGCCCTCCCGGTTCGGGCAAGAGCACCTTCCTCAACAACCTGCTGCTCAAATTTGAAGAGTATGCCAACAGTGAGGCGGGAACACGCTACGAGGCGGTCTGGAGGCTTGATCGGAGGATATTGGCGCAGATAAACGAAACTCATCTGGCGACCTTTGTTGACCGGCTCACTAATCTGATTGATGAATATGAACCGGGACATACCGAACTGAGTGACATCAAAAGTTCACTGTACCGGAACGGCGATTTTGTGGAGATATCGTGCCCCTCCCATGACAACCCGCTCCTGCTGATACCCAAGCGGGATCGGCGCCTGTTTTTTGATGATCTCTTTAAGAACGACGAGTTCAAGTGGAAACTATTCACCGATAAGGAGTACGAGTGGGTCTTCCGCGAAACCCCCTGCACCATATGCAGCTCCATCTTCGACGCTCTGATCCAGCGACTCCCTAACTCACGGGATATCTACGGCATGATTCATGCGCGACCCTACCGTTTCAACCGCCGCCTGGGAGAAGGCATCACCGTCTTCAATCCGGGCGACAAGCCGATGAAACAAAATGTCATGACCAACGAGCAGTTACAGCGCAAGATCGACATCCTGTTAGGTGACAGCAATGCGGTCAAATACCTCTATTCCAGCTTTGCCAAAACCAATAACGGCATCTACGCCCTGATGGATGTTAAGTCCCACAACGCAGAACGACTGTTCGAGCTGCATAATATTATCAGCGAGGGGATTCACAAGGTGGAGGATGTTGAGGAGAACGTCAAATCGCTCTTTATTGCCCTTATGAACCCGGAGGATGAGAAGACCATTGAGGGATTCCAGTCATTTACCGACCGTATCGAATTTATAAATATCCCCTATGTCATGGATCTGAACACCGAGGTTGAAATCTACCGCAATATCTTCGGCAAACATATCGACGAAAGTTTTATCCCGCGTGTCCTGCACAACTTTGCCCGCACGATAATATCAACCCGAATGAAAACCACATCAGAAGCGATGCTGGAGTGGATCGAAACACCGGAAAAATACGGGCAGTACTGTGACGAAAACCTGCAGATTCTCAAAATGGAGATTTATACCGGACATATTCCGGCATGGTTATCGGAGGAAGATCGTAAACGCCTCACTGCCAAACGCCGGAGACAGATCATTGATGAATCAGAATTTGAAGGAGTAACCGGTTTTTCCGGGCGGGACTCTATTACGATTTTCAGCGATTTTTATGCCGCGTATGCCCGCAAGGATAAATTGATCTCCATGTCCAGCCTTAAAGCCTTCTTCACTAAATTACGTACTGAATTTAAGGAAACAGTACCGGAGGGTTTCCTTGACTCACTGCTGAAAAACTACAACTATTCGGTACTGCAGGAGGTTAAGGAGTCGCTCTACTACTACAACGAGGAGCAGATAACCCGTGACCTGCTTAACTATATGTTTGCGGTCAACTTTGAATTGGGTTCGGTGGCGGTATGTCGTTTCACCAATGAAAAACTGGAAATCAGCGAAGACTATCTGCGCGCAGTTGAGAGGAGACTTCTTGGCATGGTTATCGACGAGAATGTGCGGCGCACATTCCGCCGCGAAACTCAGAAAGAATACGCATCCCGGACCCTGACCCAGGAGATTCTTGCTGATGGCGTGCACCCGGCAGAAACCGGCCTGTTCCAATCACTCCATGAACGTTACGTCTATAATTTGAAAGGGAAAGTACTGGAACCGTTTCTCGACAATGTCAACTTCCGCCGTGCGATCAAAGATTACGATACCGAGGATTTTAAAACCTACGACAAACGCATCCGTGACGATGTATCGTTCCTTATTAACAATCTGTGCGCTGCCAGGTATCACTACACCAAGCAGGGCGCAAAAGAGATCTGCGTCTATGTGATAGACAACGATCTGGCCCGTTCCTTCCCGTCATAATATAGATCATTCCTTTTTTTGCGGATCAGCCAACGCCCTTTTATACTTATTGACCCACGTTTCGGTGGTGATTTCCGTGTCAATTAAACGTTTCAGTGTATCTTGAACGCGCTTCTCATCCTGGGACACGGCGGGCATTGAGGTAATAACGGTGAAATATAATTTCAGCACAAGTAGTTCAAGATCATCAAGCGCACGCTGGTCATCCTGAGCCACAGCAAGGCGAGAAGAAACAACTAAGAACAGACAGATCAGAACCATTCGGACGACACGTGGCATGAGATAGTCCCTCCTCTCATCACACTTCACTATTTCACACTTGTGACCCGCAAAACCTGCATTTTCGCGCTTCAAGTGCAATAGACTCAAGGCATTCGGGACATTTTTGGGAAGGAGGCGCCGGTGCCGGCTTGATCAAAGCCTTGGTGATCAGGTAGACGACGAAGGCAATGAACATGAAATCAACAACCGTACCGATCAAATGACCGTAAGCGATTGCGCTGTCTGTCACTTTGCCTTTAGCGTCAGTAACCGTTTTTAAAATCAGCTTTGCCTCCCGCCAGTCGCCTGAAGGAAGAATAAGGCCAATGATCGGCATGATGAGGTCGTCAACTATACCTGACACGACCTTCCCTGTTGCGGCGCCAATAATGACACCAACTGCCAGTGCCAGTGCGTTGGACTTAGTAAGAAAAGTTCTGAATTCCTGTAGCATACGCATACCTCCCTAAAATATATTGCAACACTTAATCCCATTAATCGGGCTCTCTCTGCAAGGTATATATATAAACAAAAGCAGTTTCACGCGACGACGCAACGGCGCAACGAATGAAATCGACAACTTTAAGTCATTATTCAGGTTCACCCGATTGGTTAATCTCTCTTTCGATATAAGTCTCTGTTTTCTTTGCGTTCGTTGCGGCGTTGCGTGATAAAATGCCGTCTAGGTTTATAGTTACGATTTTTTGAAAAGTTTTTTATCTGCACAAGAACATCCTCTTTCACATGCTATGCCAGCAAGAGTCAATATATATTTGTTTACAATCGGCATGTTAGCAATGGGAATACAATTATTGGATGTTAGATATTTATAAAACAGGAAGGGAATAAACAGCAGAAGTGTTGCAATGTGCCCGAATTGTAACAACTATATGGATAGTGATTCAATTTTAACAGGGTCATAACTGTATCTGATTTGTTCTATTTCGCCGTAAGACCCTTCTCCATGAGGGAGAAGGTGGCCAAGGGCCGGATGAGGGGGGGGCGGTGCCATGAAATTGCAACATTTCCCCCTCACCCTAACCCTCTCCCTCATGGAGAGGGGACGAAAAACCTTTTTAGCAGTGAATAAGAATGAATCAGGTAACTGTGTATAAATCCGTCGGAAGATATTATGTCAAATCATGGGATTTTCAGATGAGAGTGGCGCAGCTCAGGCCATAAAAATCTGACTCATCTGTTTTTTTTCGTGACAACAAACAACCTTGACGCTACGTTATGCACATCAACACGCCAAGAAGGAGTTTTTTCATGTCATACATCAAAACTGTTGCGCGTTCGCTATTCTTAATGCTGCTCTGTGCAGTACCTGCTTTTGCAGCGAGTGTGTCAATTACACCTTCAGGAGATTCATCATACGCCGTTCAGGGCAATGGAATGGTCAATGTCGCGGGAATTCAGCTCAGCATTGGCTATGATGCTGCTTCACTGAATGCACCAACGGTAACGCAGGGAGGCCTTGTATCTGGGTCAATGTTTGCAGCGAACACAACCACATTTCCCGGTATTATCAAGATTGCTATTGTCAGCACCAAAGTGTTTTCAGGAAACGGAACGATTGCGACGATTTCTTTTGCATCCAAGACGGGGAATGGCGGCATTACATCTGCTACTGTCAGCGTAATTGACAGTGATGGAAAAACGATTGCTGCCACAGCAGGTTTTTCTAACCCCTCTGGCAGCACGTCTCAGGACCCCTTGGTAACGGCCGGACTGCCGTTAACTCCAACCAACCCAACATCAACAACATCAACAACATCAACATCAACAACATCAACAACATCAACAACAACCGGTTCAGCAACCCAATCTATCCCCGGCACGATAGCGCTGCCAACTGACCTCCAACAACGAACCGAGACGGCAGCTGTGCCTCCCCCCACAACTTCATCTGCTGCTGCAGGTGAAGCGCAGGTTATAAAAGCGTCAGAGCAGAACCTTCCCGCAGGCAAACCAACCGATGAAGCAAAAACGGAAGAAACGACACAATATATTGTCTACAACGGCATTGCCGAGCGCTTCAAACAATACACCGGCAGCAAGAAACTTTCCGATATGGTACTGCTCTTCGACAAGAAAGTTACCCAGTCGATCAATCAGGATCCGGCAATAATAATAAACGATGGTAAGAGTAAAGCTACTCTGACCGTTGATATTCCTGCCAGAATCACTTCATCACCAAATTTTGCCGTGCATGGCGGCGCACTGGTTTCCTTCAAACAGGAAAAGCAGATCAAAGGTCGCTGGATCGTTGAGATACAGCCTGAAGCCGGACCGGGTAATGTGACACTGACGATACTTGCCGGATCTGAACAATTCGAATACCCGCTTACGATTATTCCACCGGTTAAAACGAAACTCACCTTTGATGAAAAAGGCTGGAACAGTTTTATCAAGGAAACAGGTACGGCTCAAGCGCCCTTGCATGATTTGAATAGTGATGGCGTGCGGGATTACACGGATGAGTTTATTTTTGTGGCGAACTATCTTTTAAACAAAGCGGCGGCGGCAAAAGCTACCGTAGTACCTGCCCCTGTTCCGGCAGCGAAGCCAAAAACGACGACGAAATAAGAGCACCCATTGCGATAACGATAATAGCCTCCCGGCACGGGAGGCTATTATCGTTTTTTTGCAGTTTTTTTGATTTTATTCAGTGGTGTCCGGTATTTTTGCTTACCGTCAAAACCACCCCTCATCCGCCCTGTCGGGCACCTTCTCCCTAATGGAGAAGGGATAAACATTTACCTTCTCCTTTAGGCCCGCTTTTGGGTCCCCGGGGAGAAGGTGGCCGAAGGCCGGATGAGGGGATAAGGCAGGGTTTTAATCTTTATTTGTAATTATCTAACCGAACAACACTGAGTTTTTTATTTTCTCAATCCCTCAATAGTGAGGCCCCCCACCACCCCACAATCCCTACCCCGTCATGGAAATAACTTCCTCATACGTTGTCACGCCTTCAAGCATTTTGCTGATCGCAATTTCGCGTAGAGAGACAAGGCCTTCCTGACGGGCGGCTTCAACAATAGCCGCTAAATCAACAGAACCTGCCACCAACGCCTTCAACCGGTCATTCATATCAAGAACCTCAAACAGTCCGCTACGCCCTCTATAGCCAGTGCCACGACATTCTTTACACCCCTCCCCTTCCCACACAACATGCGGAGCATCAGGCAGTTGCAGATAGGCACTTTCGTCCGCGGTAAGGATACGGGACTTTTTGCACTGTGGGCAAATTTTGCGTACCAGACGCTGGGCAACGACACCAAGCAGGGTCGCCGAGATGAGAAATGGTGGCACGCCTAAATCAAGCAGACGAATAATGGTGGCAGCGGAATCATTAGTGTGCAGCGTTGATAGCACCAGATGGCCGGTTAGAGCGGCCTGAACGGCACTTTCCGCCGTCGCGCGGTCGCGAATTTCGCCGATCATGATAATATCGGGATCCTGACGGAGAATGTTGCGCAGAATACTGTCGAAACTAACGCCAATGCCCTGCTGGACGCCTATCTGGTTAAACTCCTCCATCACCATTTCAATGGGATCTTCAACCGTAACGATATTGATCTCCGGTGATGACAGCGAACGGAGCGAGGAATAGAGCGTTGTTGTTTTACCACTGCCGGTAGGTCCGGTCACCAGTATGATGCCATTTGGCCGTCGTAAAAAAGAGTTGTAGAGCGCTAACTCACGCGGGTAAAAACCCATGCTGTCCAGATCCTGCAACAGAATATCAGGATCGAATACCCGTATAACAACCTTTTCGCCAAAAGCAACCGGCACGGTAGAAACACGCAGTTCGATGTCTTTGTTATTAAAATTGGTCTTGATACGCCCGTCCTGGGGGCGGCGCTTTTCGGCCAGATCCATGCGTGACAGCAACTTGATACGCGAGACAATAGGAGCGTGCAACGGCTTAGGAATAACGTGTATGTTATGGATGACGCCGTCAATGCGGAAACGGATCAGCGAAGTCTCACGTTTCGGTTCAATGTGAATATCGCTGGCATGCTGATCAAACGCGTAATTAAGAAGAAATTCGACCGCTGAAACGACATGAGTATCGGTCCCTTCAAGTTCCTGATGGCCTTTAAGTTTAAAAAATTGTTCCAGATTTCCCAGATCAATGGATGTAGACGCTTCCGCTTCAGCGGCAACAACCGAAGCACGAAAGCCATAAAACTCGCGTAATATTTTTAGAATATCGCTTTTTGAACTGAGGACGCGTTTAATTTCCAAACGCCTGGCTAACGCAAGTTCAGAAACAAGTGCCTCATTGAACGGGTCAGCGACAGCCACCGTTATGACGCCATTCGATTCCTCAACGGCAACTATCATGTTTTTAAGGGCGAACGGGCGGGGAATATGGTCGGTAACAACGTGCAGGTCAAGCTTGAGGGGATCAATCTTGAAATAGGGCAGCCCAGTGGCGGAAGCGAGGGCTTCTGTTATGATATCTTCCGTCAGCAAGATTCCCTGCGTACCTTTAATTTCTGAATGTAATGATGAAAGAATTTCTGCAGGAGAAGAGAGTTCACTACCGGTGCCGGTTCTTCGTGTTGCGCCCACATGACGCCCTGAGAAGAGGCGAGCTTCCTGAGCCTTTCCCCGCACCAGAACATCACGGAGTTGGTCGCGCGACAACAAACCGCACCGTTCCATCAGATGAGCGAGATTTTCAAAAGTCAGTTTTTTAAGTTCCGGCATAATCCCTGTCAATCAGCGTTCTTTTTCTTTTTCTCTATATTTTCCTTCTGTGACTCGATGCGTTTGGCAACTTCCGCAATAACCTGTTCAGAGGTATAGCCGGTT
>CAIRND010000019.1 GCA_903879825.1 uncultured Geobacteraceae bacterium | reverse complement strand
AACAGCAACAGCAGTTTCTTCATGGTATTGATCTCCTCAAACAAAAATTTGATACCTGCGTAACAGGCGGGCGGGATTATTCCAGAAAAGGTCGGACCAGTCAACCTAGAAAAAGCCAGTGTTGTCCGGTTTGGTTTTTGCTTCTAGTCCCCCTCCTTCCTTTTCAAGGAGGGGTTAGGGGTGGTTGCTTTTGATTCTCATCAATTTTAAGGATAAAAAAGAATCAAAAACAAAACCGACCACCCCCAACCCCTCCTTAAATACAGGAGGGGGGCTAAAACCTTCATCTGTTGCTATTTGCAAAGATCAAACCGGACAACGCTGAGAAAAAGCAGTTCATTACCGCAAAGACGCTAAGTACGCAAAGAAATAAAAGACTTAAAAGGCCAAGGAAGATCACCTCTTGAGTAAGACTTTTTCACACCAAGACACTGTTTTTCTTCGCGTTCTTTGCGCCTTTGCGGTTCAAATGCCGTTTTTGGGTCAAGGGATGATTAAGGATAGAAAAAGTGCAGAAGGGTGCTGAATCAGCACCCTTCCGTTTTCAATCGTTACTTCAAGTTTTGTTTGATCCGCGCAACCGCTTCAATGACGTTATCCCGATTGCCAAAGGCTGACAGGCGGAAGTAACCTTCCCCGCTGGGGCCGAAACCGGAACCGGGGGTGCCGACAACGTTGCATTCCGTCAGCAGCTTGTCGAAGAACTCCCAACTGGTCATGCCGGCCGGTGTTTTCAGCCAGATATACGGAGCGTTGACGCCGCCATAGATCGTTACACCCACTTCGGTAAGGCCTTCCCGGATGATGCGGGCGTTCTCCATGTAATAATCGATGGTTTCTTTGGTCTGAGCCCACCCTTCGTCAGAGTAGACTGCAGCCGCAGCCTTCTGTACCGGGTAGGAGGCACCGTTAAACTTGGTGGTGGTGCGGCGCAGCCAGAGTTTGTTGAAACTGTAACGTTCTCCGGTTGACGTGGTGCCCATAACCTCTTCCGGCACAACAACCAAACCGCAGCGAACACCGGTAAAGCCGGCAGTTTTCGAAAAAGAGCGGAATTCGATGGCGCACTTTTTGGCACCTTCGATTTCGTAGATGGAATGAGGAATATCCGGATCGGTAATGAACGCCTCGTAGGCGGCGTCGAAGAAGATCACCGCGTCATTGGCATTGGCATAATCAACCCATTTCTGCAGTTCAGCCTTACTGGCCACAACTCCCGTCGGGTTATTGGGGAAACACAGATAGATGATATCAACCTTGCCGGTCGGCAGGGCCGGAATGAAACCATTGGCTTCATTGCACGGCAGATAGACGATATTCTGGTAGTAGCCCTTGTCATCGGCCTCACCGGTGCGCCCGATCATGACGTTGGTATCATTGTAGACCGGATAGACCGGGTCACCGATAGCCACCACATTGTCCATGGCGAAGATATCCAGAATATTGGCGCAGTCACATTTCGAACCGTCGGAGATAAACATCTCCTCGGTTTTTAAGGAGACACCCAACGGTGCATAGGATTTCTCGATGATGGCGTTGATCAGCCAGTCATAGCCCTGCTCCGGACCGTATCCGGCAAAGTTTTCAACCGTAGCCAGATCATCCACTGCAGCGTGAAATGCCTTCAACACAGCCGGTGCCAGCGGACGGGTAACATCACCGATGCCCAGACGGATGACTTTGGCAGTCGGGTTTGCCTCAGCAAAGGCGCGGACACGGCGACCAATTTCAGGGAACAGGTAACCAGCTTTCAGCTTCAGGTAGTTATCGTTGATTTTTGCCATTACAGATTAATCCTCCACATATTTTTGTTTCGTTATCAAAATATAAAAAGTTACCTCAACCCGAGGACATCCTGCATATCATACAGCCCCGGTTTCTGCCCGACCACCCACTTGGCGGCCCGCACACTGCCCCGCGCAAACATGTCACGCGTCATAGCGCGATGGGATATTTCGATGCGTTCACCCTGGCCGATGAAGTAGACGGTGTGTTCACCGACGATATCGCCGCCACGCACAGTCTGCATACCGATCTCTTCTTTGCTTCTTTCGCCGCACAGTCCCTCACGGTGAAAGTTGGCGACTTTATTGTAGTCACGCCCTAGCGCCTCTGCCACCACTTCACCCATACGTACAGCGGTTCCGGAGGGGGAATCTTTCTTTTTGTTGTGATGCAGTTCGACGATTTCAACATCAAAATCATCACCAAGTATCCTGGCCACATCTTTCAAGACTTTGAAACAGACGTTGACACCGACCGACATATTAGGGGCCAGCACCACGGGGATTTCTTTAGCCAATTCAGCAGCAAAAGCCCGTTCTTCGGGGGTAAAGCCGGTGGAACCGATAACGATGGCCTTCTTGTTCAGGGCGCATATTTCCAGGTTCTTGAGCGACACTTTGGGTGAGGTAAAATCAATCAGCACATCAGCGGCGGCGACAACGTCATTGAGGCTATCGGTAATGTGAACATCCGATGTACCGCAGCCAGCCAACATCCCTGCATCCTGACCGACCTGAGGATGCCCCGGACGTTCCAGCGCGCCACAGAACAGGGCCCCTTCGGTTTCAATTATGGTAGTTATAATGCGCTGTCCCATACGTCCCGCAGCGCCGCATACGGCTATCTTAATCATGTATCTGCTCCTTCGAATATATCCCCGTGGGTAAGTCTGCAACCAACACTTTCAAATACGACATCACCCCGGTTCGGGAAATCATGCAGCACCCATTCTGCCGCCTGATTTTT
>CAIRND010000018.1 GCA_903879825.1 uncultured Geobacteraceae bacterium | reverse complement strand
CGTTCACCCTACGCAGTGGCTAAATTATATGCTTACTGGATAACGGTCAATTACCGTGAAGCCTACGGCATGTATGCCTGCAACGGTATCCTGTTTAACCACGAATCACCACGGCGCGGAGAAACTTTTGTTACCCGCAAAATAACGCGCGGTCTTGCTAATATTTCACAAGGTGTGGAGCAGTGCTTGTATATGGGTAATATTGATTCCCTGCGTGACTGGGGGCATGCAAAGGATTATGTCAAAATGCAGTGGATGATGTTGCAGCAGGATCATCCGGAGGATTTTGTTATAGCCACCGGAGTCCAGTACACCGTGCGCCAGTTTATCAACTGGTCAGCGGCAGAATTGGGTATAACATTGAGGTTTTACGGACATGGTGTCGATGAAATTGCAACCGTCGTCTCCGTTGAGGGCAATAAAGCCCCTGCTGTTAAAGTAGGAGATATTGTCGTCCGTATTGACCCTCGCTACTTCCGTCCCGCTGAGGTCGAAACGCTATTGGGTGATCCTACAAAGGCGAAAGAAAAACTTGGGTGGGTACCTGAAATTACTGCACAGGAAATGTGTGCAGAAATGGTTGCACACGATCTGGAAGATGCACAACGTCATGCGTTACTAAAAAAACATGGCTTTAATGTACCGGTAAGCACGGAACATTGATGAGAGGTAGATGTACTTACTGTCTTGAATCGTTGCTAGTGGCTTCGCTATAAAATAAGTTGAACGGAGAAAATATGTACTCTGACGATGTGTGTCGAAACACGATTGCGATGGTGTTGGCCGGTGGTAAAAACGATAGCCTCAGTCCACTCACATCCCGAAGAGCGAAGGCAAGTGTTTCATTCGGTGGTAAGTATAAAATCATCGATTTTGTTCTTTCCAATATGTTCAATTCGGGCATCAGTAAGGTCTATATCCTGACGCAATATCGCGCGTACTCACTAACCAAGCATATCCGGGAATCATGGGGTAAATGGACCGGTCTTGGCGAGTTCTGTGTCGCCATTTCGCCTGAGACCAGCAGCGAAGGTGAGGAGTGGTTTAAAGGAACTGCTGATGCAATATTGCAGTATCTGAGGTTTGTCGAATCTACTGATGCTGAATACGTCGCTGTTTTCGGCGGTGATCATATCTATAAGATGGATGTCCGCCAGATGATTGACTTTCATCGTACCACCAGTGCCGATATTACTATTGCTGCCGTGGAGGTTATGGTCGAGGATGCGAAACGCTTTGGAGTTCTGTCAGTGGATGACGAATCCCGGGTGACCGCATTTGCAGAAAAGCCGGACAAACCGGAACATATTTCGGGACGTTCCAGCTGTTTTGCTTCTATGGGTAATTACATCTTCTCCACCAAAAAGCTGATTGAAGTACTTCAGGAATGTAAAAAACTGTATGCAAATCTCGATTTCGGTAAACACGTGATACCGGCAATGTTGGCGAGTGGCGACAGGGTTTTTGCCTATAACTTCAATGACAACGTGATTCCTGGTATGACGATTGAGGAACGTGGTTACTGGAAGGATGTAGCAACTATTGACTCCTACTATGCGGCAAATATGGATCTAATTCATGTGTCTCCTGAGCTGAACCTCTACAACTACAAGTGGCCCATACTTACCAACCAAGGCAACCTTCCACCGGCAAAAACAATTTTTGATGAGGACAGAAGGCGTGGTCAGAACTTGAATTCTTATGTGAGCGGTGGCTGCATTACCAGTGGCAGCACCGTAAGCAGATCTA
Organism: uncultured Geobacteraceae bacterium; assembly: GCA_903879825.1. Lineage (GTDB taxonomy): Bacteria > Desulfobacterota > Desulfuromonadia > Geobacterales > Pseudopelobacteraceae > JACRCG01. Next base: position 460 of record CAIRND010000018.1, on the reverse strand, counting down.
TCGTCGGCCCTCAGTGCAAAATCCATAGTTATACCCTGGTGGAGGATTCCATCCTGTTCGAAAAAGTCACTATCGGCAGGCATGCCAAAATCAGAAATGCAATAATAGACAAGAACGTGGTTATTCCTGACGGTGCGGTCATCGGTTATGATCGTGAAGACGACCTGAAAAAAGGGTATACCGTCACTCCTGGGGGGATTGTTGTTGTGCCGAGGAGAGACAAATAACCATAAAAAAAGCAGTTCCATGCAACGGCGCAACGTAATAAATCGGTAGCTTAAGCCGTTATTCAGGCTTGCCCGATTGGTTAATCCCAGAAAAAGCAGTTGGCCGCAAAAAAGCACAAAAAGCGCAAAGAATACCAGTGAGTTATGTCATACATCGAGATCACCAAACAGGTTAAATATTTACTCAACATACCATGCCGTTTTTTGTGAATTTTGTGCCTTTTTGTGGCAAT
>CAIRND010000017.1 GCA_903879825.1 uncultured Geobacteraceae bacterium | reverse complement strand
CTTTGGTTCGTAAAAATAGTGGTTAATTTCTCCCGGAGCGTTTCCGATCCGCTGAGGTTCGCCGTAGCGGATCATTTCGCGGGCATAATATTCAAGGAAATCGATCGCCTCAGTTACATCGGCATAGGCCTGATCCCATTGTTTGCCTATTTCCAACACCTGCCAGGCAGAAAGTTCAAAAAGCCGCTTCCGTGCAATTTCAGCCGCCTTTAACAGGTACTGTGCCCGATCACGGGGAGAGGTGTCGCGCCAGGCTGGAAAAGCATTTTTTGCCGATGCAATGGCGTGTGCCACCTCTCCCACACCTGCCTGAGAAATCCGGCCCAGCAGTTCGCTTGGTTTGTTCGGGTTGATGGTGTCAAACAGTTCCGCTGTCCTGATTTCCTTGCCGTTTATATAGAGAGGATACTCTTTCCCTGTCATGGCCCGTACCGTGGCGATGCTTTGCGGGAAGGCCGCACGGTGATCAGCCCGGGTAAAATCCACCATCGCTTCGTTGTTGAATCGGGACAACCCACCGGGACCGGTAAGCACGTGACGCGGCCGGTTATTTCGTGCTGTACGCTCACGAACAGCCGTTATGGCTGGATCTTCCAGCAGTCTCTCGATCTGGGCGTCTTCAGCAAAACTCTGGCGCAGGAACGATTCATTGGCGGTGTTTTCCAGCAGGCGGCGTACTAAATATCCCATGCCGGGCACCATGTTGCCATAGGGACAATAGAGTCGGGCACGTCCGACAATCTTGAGGATACCTTTGCGCACCGGTTCAGCCATACCATAGAGTACCTGAAATTCGTAGCGTGATTCGGGGACATTCAGTTCCTGTGCCATCTCCAGAACGGCTGAGATGGAACGAATGTTGTGAGACGCGCAGGCGAAGTGGCAGATCTGCTGTTTTTCAAGAATCATGCGCGCCTGGCGCTCAAAGGCGGCATCGCTTTCCGCTTTAACTGTCCAGACCGGGATGGGCCAACCATTCTGTTTTGCCTTGACCGTTTCGTAATCCCAGTAAGCGCCCTTTACCAGACGAACCGAGATGGTGGTGCTCTGCTGCTCCGCCCAGTCCAGCAGTTCCGCCAGGTCCTGATCGGTGTCCTTGAGGTATGCTTGCAGCACAATGCCGATATGCGGGTAATCCCGATACTCCAATTTTAGCCGCTTATACAATTCGATGATGATTGCTTTGTGCCGATACGATTCCATATCGATGCAGAGAAAACCACCCAGATCGACCACCCGTTCAGCAATACGGCGCAGTTGCTTCAGCATGGCCTCGACCGATCCTTCAAAATCCTGTGGATTGGCCAGGGCAAACAGGGCGGTCGGCTTTACCGCCACATTGACTTTTGGTGCATGTCCCCAGTCAAGAGTCTGGTCGCCACCCACTCCCTGCAGACCTTTCCACCCCAGCTGTTCCCTTTTCAGGCACTCCAATACCTCAAAATAGGTGCCGACATACTCTTCGGCCTCCTGTTCGGTAAGGGTTGCCTCGCCCAGTACATCCACAACGGCAGCAAAACCGTCTTTGCGCAGTTTCTCAATATTTTTGACCGCTTCTTTTGTGTGCTCTCCGACGATAAACTGGCGGGCCATCTCCTGTATGTTGACGGAGATCACTTTGTTCAGCACCGCGCCACCCAGTGAACCGAGCATGCCGGCCATTTTAGCTCCCGTCTGAAGTACGGGAGGCATATCCTTCTCTTCACCAAAATATTCACGAATATGGTCGGTCAGAAGCTTTGAAGTTGTCAGAGACGGGAAGGCGTCCACAAAACGGAACATCTGAATTTTGAACTGTTCATTTTTCATGCTCCAGTCCATGACCTTGCCCATCCAGGCGCCTTTGTTGAACAGGGATGGCTTTTCGCCGGAGATGGCGGCAAAAAAATCTCTGCCACGGTTGATGACCTTTGTATTGAGTGTTGGTTCCATGAAAGCTCCTTTTACTGATGTGCTAATGGTTAAACCATTTACTCGAAAACGGTGAATCATGTCAAGAAAATCTTGCTACTGCTTGTATGGCAGGGTTGGTAGTGGTATAAAGGTGTAACCATTCATCCTAAATCCGGCATTTGATCACGCAACGCCGCAACGAACGCAACGAAAAACAAAGACTTATTCCGAATTAGTGATTAACCAATCGGGCAGACCTGAATAATAACTTAAGCTATTGATTTCATACGTTGCGTCGTTGCGTCGTTGCGTGAAACTGCTTTTCTTAGGTTCATAAGGGGCATGTATGTTCAAACAGGTAAAACAGAGTAAGGCATATCAAGATGTTGTTGACCAGATTCAGGAAGCTATTGTGGCTGGAACCCTCAAGGCCGGCAGTCTGCTTCCGGCTGAACGTGAATTGAAGGAACAGTTTTCCATCAGCCGCGGTACACTGCGTGAGGCGCTACGGGTTCTCGAGCAAAAAGGGCTGATTGAAATTCGCACCGGAGTTGCCGGTGGTTCAATGGTTCGGGAGGTCAACAGCGATAATCTCAGTGATAATCTGGGCCTGCTGATCAGGAGCTGCGCGGTGTCGCTAAAAGATCTCGCCGAATTTCGGGAAGAGATGGAAGGTGGAGTGGCAGCATTGGCTGCACAGCGTGGCGGAGAAGAGGATGTGGCACTGCTGAAGGCGCTGCTGGCTGAGGCGGAGAGCAATCTGAAACAGGGGCGTGCTGGCTGGGATGCCTTTATCCGGACTGACGAACAGCTGCATCTGGCATTGGCGCGTATGAGTGGCAACCTGCTGTTTCTGACGGTTCTCCAAAGCCTGTATGTCAATATACATACCTATTATGTTAAATTTCTGCCGCGCACAACGGTGCTGCTGCAGGAAAATCTGGCTGATCTGCGGGAAATTGTTGATGCAATAATAGCCAAGGATAGTAGCCGCGCCCGGAGCTGTGCGCAGTCACATGTCAGGCGTTTCAATAGCTATATGGAACAGAAATCAGCCAGTTAAAGCACACCTGCTTACGGGACACTGGATCAAGTCTGTTACTGTGAATACCCTGTTCTCCCTCTTTATTCTCCGATAAAAAAACTTATTCGATACAAAAAAACAGCCGCTGACATATCACACCCCCTCTCACTAAACGACAAAGGTTGCAAAGCAACTTTTGTCGTTACTGTTTTAACCCCCCGAATTTACGAAAAAAATATAGATACTGCATCATTTTTGTCAACTTGTGTCGCTTTGAAAACAGGTGTCACTTCGCGCATTTTGCGAAGATAACAAGCTGTAATCATTTGACATTTTTGCGGATTTTGTAATTGGCACTAGTCTTGTATTAGGAAGGATAGTTGCCAAAAGCAAAATAGTGCTCGGCAAAGCTGGAAAAGCCAACCACCAATCTCATCAAAATAGCTCAACTGTTAATTGGAGAAAACACAATGGAAACAGCACAAAAGCGACATAACGCACAACATATTATCCGGGTAGCAAGCCTTGTCGCTTTACTTATGGCAAGCACGGCACTTTGTGCGACGGAAACATCGGCAATGACAGAAGAACAGAAAACATTCTATGCCATCGGATCATCCGTGTCGCGCTCACTGGCCGTTTTCGATCTGACGCCGGCTGAATTTGAGTATGTACGGATGGGATTGACCGATGCCGAAACAGGCAAGAAAAGCGATATAGACACCGCTTCCTACAGTGGGAAAATCCAGGAACTGGCAAAAGAACGCCGCAAAGCTGCGGGTGAAAAGCAGGTCGGTGCCGGCAAAGACTTTTTAGAAAAAGCAGCCAAAGAAAAAGGAGCGGTCAGGACTATCTCCGGCATGATCTACACGCCACTGGCTGAAGGAAAGGGTAACTCACCACAGGCCGCAGATGTGGTGAAAGTCAATTACCGTGGGACGCTGATAAGCGGCAAAGAGTTTGACAGTTCATACAAGCGTGGCAAACCGTTGGAGTTCAAACTCGATAACGTCATCAAATGCTGGACCGAGGGATTACAGCATATGAAGCCGGGCGGTAAGGCAAAACTCGTATGCCCCCCACATCTTGCCTACGGTGAAAATGGTGCCGGTGAACAGATATTGCCCGGCGCTACTCTGGCGTTTGATGTGGAACTGCTTGAGGTTAAACCAGCCCCAGTTGCCAAACCGGTAAGTGCCGCACCGACTGCAACTGCCGCACCGACCGCAACTGCCGCACCACCAATTGCATTAGATAAGAAACCATAGGTGTCATATGAAATCACTACTCAAATTATGTCTGCTGTCCCTGCTGGTTGCGCTGGTTGCAGTGATACTTCCTATCACTTCACATGCTGGCGAAAGCAAAAAATATAAGCGTAGCGTCGAGAAATACACAATCCCGGATGTCGTGCTGACCAATCAGGATGGCAAAAAAGTGCAACTCGATACTTTGTTGCAGGGGGATACGCCTGTTGTTGTGGACTTTATCTATGGTACCTGCACCACCATCTGCCCGGTTCTTTCGGCCGGATTCATCAACCTGCAAAGTAAAGTAACCGCCGCCAATCAGACTGTCCGGCTTGTGTCGATAACTATTGATCCAGAAAACGATACCCCAAAAGTCTTAAAAGAATATCTGAAGCGGTATCGAGCCAAAGCGGGTTGGGAATTTTTGACCGGCAGTCGTGAAGATATTACCCGCGTGATGAAGGCCTTCAATGCCTACATTCCGGACAAAATGTCGCACTATCCGCTCAATATGATTCGTTCTCCCAAAGATGGCACCTGGGTGCGCTTGTTCGGCATCATGAGCTCACGGGAGTTTCTGGAAGAGTATCAGAATGTGGCGTTAAAAAAATAAGACTACAACGCAACGCAATCACACGAGCAGGGCAGATAAAATGAAAAACGACTTCTCTACAACCAAGGTTATTTCTACAAGAACAGCGTGTGCCGTGCTGCTGATGCTCCTCTGTGCAGCCGTGTCCCTGGCATCGGTGCCGCCGGCAGTGGATCTTCCGCAGTCAGAAGTCCTTCGTCTGGGTGAACGAATGTACCGTGAGGGGATTTTACCGTCTGGAGTCTCAATGCCAGCTTTTATCCGGGGCGATGTGGAGATCGACAGTAGCGCCTTTTCCTGCTCCAGTTGTCATCTTCGTGGCGGACTCGGATCGTTTGAGGGGGGCGTTGTCACTCCACCAACCAACGGAAAGAAACTTTATCAGCCGTATCGTCGACCACCATCACTGGATGATAGTCACGATCAGGCAGGACGCTATGTTTATGCCAAAACTGTCGTAGAACGCCCGGCATACACTCGTGAAAGTCTGGCGAATGCCATGCGTTTCGGGGCAGATCCCGCAGGTCAGATTTTTAATGATGTCATGCCGCGCTATCCGCTGTCAGACCGCGACATGTCAATCTTAATCGGCTATCTGGAGTCGTTTTCTTCTGCACCTTCTCCGGGTGCCTCTGCCAGTGAATTCAGATTTGCCACCGTAATTAGCGACGATGTCAGCCCGGAAGACCGTCAGGCCCTGCTGGTGCCGCTTCAGAAATTTATCGACCAGAAGAACCAGCAATTGGCCATGTACGAAGATTTTATAAAATTCGGCTATAAACCGACCATTGATATGCAATACGCCTTCAGTCGGGCATCGCTGGATATCTGGGAGCTCAAAGGTGCACCGGAAAGTTGGCCGGGGCAACTTGCGGCGTACAACGCTGCACGGCCGGTTTTCGCCATATTGAGTGGTATCTCCAACCTGGATTGGCGGCCGATCCATGATTTTTGCGAGGCGGAGCGTCTCCCCTGCCTTTACCCGATCACTGATTTACCGGTGATCTCCGAAACAGCCTGGTACACCTTTTACTTTAACAAAGGCTACGCCCAGGAGGGGGAAGCGACCGCCCGTTTTCTTCATCAGGTAAAAAAACTCACCCCACAGATACCGATCCTCCAGATCGTTCAGGATTCCCCGGTTGGCATGGCTCTGGCGAACGGTTTTAACAAAAGCTGGCACGAGCAGGAACGCCAGGCCGTGACCACGCTTACGCTGACAGCAGCGCAACTGCGCGACAAAACGACGCTTGCCGCACTGATAAAGAAGCATAAACCCGGTGTGCTGCTGCTCTGGACGGATGCCGCACTGGTGCCGAAGCTGCCGAAGTTGTCCAAACAGCTGCCGGCCTCAGCACTACTGTTTGTCTCTTCCGGTTATCTGGGCAAAAAAACAAAGAACATCGCTGAGGCGCTGCGCAGCCGGATTTATATTAGCTATCCCTATCGCCTGACGCCGTTTGTCGGCTCAAAAGACGGCGGTTTCGATGCCAAGGTGCCGCTTGTGATGGGTGCCGAAAGCCTGGGTGACCGCAGAATTGTCTCACGAAGCACCACCATGCTCAGGCAGGCGACTCTGCGCGGGCTAAATCTGCTCTACGACAACCTCTACCGGGATCATCTGCTCGATATCATGAGTACGCAGATGGATTTGATCGTGCGTGATTATGAACGATTCAGTTTTGGCCCCGGACAGCGCTATGCCTCAAAGGGGTGCTACATCATTCAACTTGGCCCCGGTGCCAACCCCGCTCTGCTACCGAAAAGCGAATGGGTCATACTTTAAAATATGTGGAAATTATAATCAAAAAGGAGATCGACATGAAAAAACAGAAGATCAGCACCATGGCAATCCTGATACCGCTGGCCGCAGCAATGTTACTCACCGCCGTACCCGCTTTTTCTGCGCCGACCACCCCTGCAACACCGGTGCTGGCGGCAAAAAAAGAGATGGTTCGAAAACAGCGTGATCAGCGCATGACCAACGAATCACGAAAAGCCGCAGCAGCAGCGCTCAAAGCAGAAAGAATAAAGATTCATCAGGCCCGGCAGGAAGCTAAACATGCGGCGCCATCAGCCACCGACAAAAAATAGTCCAAAGAGTACAGTCAAACAGAGCGTAATAAAGGAGACGGTATGAAAGAAAGAAAAAATGATGTGTGGCGTCTGTGTCTGATGCTTGTGCTGCTCTGTATCTGGAGCCTCCCGCACCTTGCCGGGGCAGGATATGCTCCGCCGATCCCGACCGGGCCGCTTGTGAACGGGCTTCCGGCCGTTCCCGATTACTACACGACCGCCAACTGGGCCAACAGTCCCCGGCTGGCTAAATTCGTCGATACCCTCCCGCGTCTTGGCAGCGGTAATGCCAACAACCTGGGTCAATACCTGTATGTTGGCAGGCCGGACGTAACCAGCTATCCCGGTTCGGATTATTATGAAATCGATCTGGTTGAGTATCGGGAGCAGATGCACTCTGACCTTCCCGCAACCGGCACGCTGCTGCGTGGCTATGTACAGGTCAACAAGGGCACCGATATCTCGGTCGGTGAACTGCCGAGCTCGAACAAATGCGGCGCTGATCAGCATCTCTGTACCGCCCTGGATACGACGGTTAATCCCGATTCAGTCCATTATCTCGGCCCGATCATTATTGCTGAACGGGACCGCCCGGTGCGTATTAAATTCACCAACCGGCTGCCGGTCGGTTCTGCCGGAGATCTTTTTATCCCGACTGATACTACCGTTATGGGTGCCGG
>CAIRND010000016.1 GCA_903879825.1 uncultured Geobacteraceae bacterium | reverse complement strand
TCTCTCAATGGTGTTTGCTATAATGCTGATTGGTCTGGGAATCGAGTACGGTATTCAGGTTGTGTTGCGCTATCAGGAAGAGCTTAGAGGTGGTGCCAGTGGCATGGATTCCATTGAGATCGGACTTACTGCCAACATTCGCTCGATCATAATGGCCGCTGCCACAGTCGCTCTGGCCTTTGCCACGTTTGCCTTCACCGACTTCAAAGGAATAGCCGAACTGGGGATCATAGCTGCCGGCGGCGTTTTTATCTGCGTGATTGCCACCTTCACCGTACTGCCTGCCATGCTGATATTGCTGGAACGGTTCCGTAAACCTCTTCCTTTTCGCTCCGTTCCCCCTCTAAAAGGGAAAGTTCCTTTACATGCTCTCTTCGCCAAGCCGAGGATCGTTATTGCCGCCACTGTACTGCTCGCGTTGATCTGTCTCTACCCTACCCTGACCATGCGGTTTGACTATAACCTGATGAACTTACAAGCCAAGGGGCTTCAGTCGGTTGAATACGCCTATAAACTGATGCGAAGCAAGGAAAACTCCGGCTATTTTGCCGTAGTCACCGCAAAGGACGCTGCCGAAGCACGTGTTCTCACCGAGCGATTGGAGAAGCAATCGTCCGTTGACCATGTTGTCAGCACGCTGTCTTTTGTGCCGGAACAGCAACGCGAGAAACTGGCAGAACTGGCGGCACTTCGTCAGATTATGGATCAGGTTAAACCGGCACCTTATGAAGAAAATCTGCAGGTCATGGCTCTTCCAGCTATTTTTGAAAATTTCCGGGGCCAGGTAGAAAAACTTAAGAATACTTTGGAAGAGCGTAAAGCCCCAGAAGCACAGGCAACGGCTGCCTTTTTGAAGACTCTGGACAGTTTTTTTGCTTCACTGGAAAAGGAAAAAGATAAAAATGCACTCGGCATGTTGCGGGAGTTTCAGGGGGGAATGTTTGCCGAACTGCCCGACAAATTGCGGATGATGAAAGAGAGTCTGGAGGCGTCAGCGATCACGGAAAAGGACATTCCGCCGCAGCTACTGCAGCGTTTTGTGGGAAAGAGCGGAAAACTGCTGTTGCAGGTGGCTGCTAAAAAAGAGATCTTTGAGCGTGAACCGCTGGAAGAGTTCATCGGCCAGGTCAAGAGTATCGTGCCGGGAGCTACCGGCGAGCCGGTTATGGTGTATGAGTCGCTCTCCGTGTTGCGTAATGCTTATCTGAAGGCTTTTATCTATGCCTTTATCGGTATCGGTGCAATCCTGCTGATCAATTTCAAGAGCATCCGTTACGCTCTGATGGGCTCCGTCCCGCTCGGTGCCGGTCTCCTCCTGATGATTGGCGGTATGCGTCTGATAGGGATAAGTTTTAATTCGGCCAATATTATCGTACTACCGCTGATCTTAGGGGTAGGCATCGATTCAGCAATCTATATTCTGAATCGCTATCGTCAGGGAAATGAATCGCCAGCCCAGGTAGCAACCCGCAGCGCCGGTATCGGTGTTTTTCTGAACGCTCTGACAATCCTGTTCAGCTTCGGCGCCCTGATGATCGCCCATCACCAGGGTGTTTTCAGTATTGGTGCCGTTATGTCTCTTGGCATGGTCTCCAGTGTGGCTGCTTTCCTGATATTCTTACCGGCGCTTTTGTCGCTGTGGGGGAAACGCTGAAGAATCAGTTTTTTAGTCGGTTCAGCCTGTTTTTATAGATATAATTTGTACCCTGGATATAACTCAAAGCGTCCATCAGAAGATCTGCTTGCGGCTTTAACACGGCCGTCGCACCATCTTTCCGGACAAAGCTGAAATAATCGGCCTCTTTTTTGGGCCCGAGAACAAGGAGTTTGTCATCCTGAATGTAGCCGAGTTTCTGATAGGTAGAAATGAAAGCCCGTTCAGTCCAAGCTTCTGTTGTCAGGATATTCTTGCCGATAAACGCACTGGTATATTTAAAATTAAGCAACCCGAGCAGCGTTGGTGCCACGTCGATCTGACTCATCATACGATCAACAACCTGCGGCTTGATGATCGCCGGAGCGTAGATAAAGAGCGGAATCTCATAGTTTTTAACCGGTAGTGCCAATTTAGCAGCGCTGCCGGCGCAATGGTCGGCCACTATTACGAAAATAGTGTCATTGAACCATGGCTTTTTCTTTGACTCAGCCAACAAGCGACCGATAGCGTAATCAGAATATTTAACGCCGCCTTCCCGTCCGGTTTTGGATGGAATATCAATCTTGCCGTCAGGATAGGTAAAAGGACGGTGGTTTGAAGTCGTCATCACAACACTGAAGAAAGGTTTTTTGTTGGCGTGGGAAAGATCTCCTTCCTTGATTACCTTCAAAAACAGGTCTTCGTCGCACACTCCCCATGCGTTGGTAAATGTGATCTCCTCTTTTGCAAAATTTGTCCTGTCTATCGTTGTAAAACCATTAGTTGCATAGAAATAGTTCATGTTGTCAAAGTAACCATGACCGGCATAAATAAACTTGTTATCGTAGCCTTTCTCCTTCATGACAGATCCCCACGAAACGAAGTTTTCATTTTTTGGCCGTTTCACAACCGAAGTTCCCGGCAGCGGCGGCATTGAGAGGGTAAGTGCCTCCAATCCGCGAACAGTGCGGGTACCGGTTGCATACAGATGCGTGAAAAAGAGTGATTCCTTGGCAAGTTTATCGAGGTTCGGCGTTATTCCTTTTGTGTTACCGAATGAGGTCAAAAACTCAGCACTGAGGCTTTCTTCAATTATCAAGACGATATTCAGATGTTTTTCCGCTCCACCCGGTTGTATAGATCGAGAAATTGAGGGTCCACTCTGAGATTCAAAGCGGCTGTTTTTTTCCTGTAGCGCGCCTTTCAAATGTGCAAGTACTGTCTTTTCATCTTTGGTGACGTAAAACTTATTGAAATCCAATTCGTTATTTCTGAAGGCTGAAAAAAGGCAATAGATACCATTACCGGCTAATTCATCAGCATAATTATTAGGAGATATCTGCGTGAGTGACAGATCTACCGCAAAAAATGACAGTATCGGGAGCAGGAGAAGTACCGCGCCAACCTTCAAGCGACTGACAATGGTTGATGAATAAGAAAATGAGAGCGACAGGTGCTTTCTTATCGGAAGGAAAATGCCCACATTCAAAATCAGCAGGCCGGCAAGGATCGCGTTAACCGGATATGATTCCCTGATATTACTAATAACTTCGTTGGTGTAAATCAGATAATCAACCGCAATAAAGTTGAACCGAGTAGCAAATTCGTCAAAAAAGGTGTATTCAGCAACCACATTAAACAGCATCAGATATCCAGTAATAAACCCGACGCTGTAGGCACACATTCTGAACACAAAGCTGTTGTATATTTTATCAGGAAGGATGACCGCAATCAGCACAAACGGTATGGCAAAGTAAGAAAAGGTTACACAATCGAAGAAGAAACCGACGGAATACATTTTAACCAGCAGTAGAGGATTCAGATCAAGTTGTGGCAGCGATTTCACCATCAGAATCGTGCGGGTTGCTGTGGAAAAGATGATAATAATCAGCCAGAGAGTATAAAGTGAACTAAATCTGTTTTTGATATACATGTACGTGTTTCCTTATAGAATTTATAAAGCTGCGATATAAAAAAAATAACTACTCAAATTTCATCATGGTGCCGTCACCGTGATGACCTGACTCCCCTCGCCTCCTGGGTTGACAACCTGAAAGCGAAAGTCTTTGTTGACCGGCGAATAGGGGTGGCGCTGATAAATCATTTTTGTGCAGTCGATATAAATCAGCTTTTCCCGCTCTGCCATATCCTGTCCACCACGTCCACCGATTTGCACACCATCCACATACACCGAAGAATTCAGAGTAAAATTCCTTCCGGTAATAATCAGTTCATAGAAGTTAACGTGCTCGTTTCCCACTGTTACCTGGCCTATTTCAGGCTTGGTTTCAATTGCCAGATTCAGTGGTACAGAACTGTTATCAGGTGAATTTTTAATCTGCACCTGGTGAAGTCCGCCCGAAACGGACGGTACCACAAAAGAAACCGACTCCGGCGATACAAGTGTTTTGCCAAGTACTGCCCCGTCAAAGAAAAGCATTGTAGACTCACCGAAGTTATTACCGATGGCTAAAACTTCGCGCTCTTTGCCAACGGCACAGTAGCTGATCTGAGAAGGTTGCAACATGGTAAGCACTGGTCGGAGCGGGAGGACCGTAAAATTATAGGATCTGCCGATTGTGCCGTCGGACCGCTTCAGGTAGAGAGCGTATATCCCTGCTTCCAACTGCGCCGGCACATTGATTTCGGCCCGTTTACCTGCGGTAATTCTGGCCGGAATTTCAACGTTTCCCAGAAAAACGCTGGCGGTTTCCCCAAAACCACTTCCAGACAATGTTACTTTGGCACCAGGTTCAGCCTGGGCAGGGATAATGCTGAGAATAGCCAGTGCAACAGGAGCAGGAACAGGTTGTGGTACAGCAGCAGCCACCAACTTAACCCGCTTCGGACGTTCTGCGGCATATGATTCACCCGCCAGAGAAAAACATAAGAGAAAAGCACATATTCGTAAGGATGTAACATGCATAGAAACCTCCTTAAAAATCAACCTTTAACCGTCATTGACATCCAGATTCCGCCAATCATAAACAGAAAATTAGAGCCCCACGCAGCGACTACTGGCGTCAGCACCCCACTTCGACCATAAGAAAGTAGCACTGCATTAACAATAAAATACGCAAAACCAATTCCGATACTGGCGCCAATTCCCATTGCAATACCGCCAGAGCGACTGTTTCTCAGTGCAAACGGAATTCCAAGCAGCACCATTATTACGGCCGCAAAGGGCGTTGCAATCTTCGTATGCATCATCGTCAGATAGCGATAGGCTTGGTACCCTCCCCGTTTTAGATTATCTGCATACTCTTTCAGGGTGCGAATACTCATATTATCAGCATCACTATCAAGAACCTGCAGATCCTCAACTTTAAGTTTGAGATCTAATTCTATCGTCTGTGCCAATTGAGGTGCAAAGCCGGTCGCAGTCTGGAAATTCTTCTGCACAGTGCTATTAAGCAACCAACGCCCTTCCTTGTAAACAGCGGTCTTGGCGTCAATTCTGCTGATCGGATTCATTGCCTCATCCACGCTCCAGATAACGACCCCGCTCAAAGTCCGTGTTTTAGGTTCAAACAGCCGAGCCTGCAGAATCATGGAGTTGGAACGGAACCAGATGTTATTGCGCTTGAACGTTACTTGATCACCTTTTTTCTTGATCTTGACCCGGTCGATTAGTTCGGTGCGCGCATAACTATGTGGCAAGACAAGCTCAGCATTGACCAAAAGTAAAATACTTGCAACAAAGCCGAGAGTTAACATCGGCAGCGAAATCCTGAATAAGCTGATTCCACATCCGCGCATGGCAATAATTTCACTGTCGCGTGACAGCGTTGCAAGCGTTAAAAGCGTTGCCATAAGAATAGAGAACGTGGCGGTGCGACCGATCATTTCCGGAAATTTCCAGATAAAGTACTCCAGAATATCTCCCGCAACTCCTCCTGCACGAAGAAACCGAGGAATCTTTTCAATCAGATCGATCACTAAATACAGTGCAACAAAGCCTCCCAGGCAGAGCATAAGAAGTCGCAGCCAGGTCTGGGCGATATAACGGTCGAGAATGCTCATTCAGGTGGTTCTCCGGAAATAAGCAAGAATATCTTTAAGCGGAAATAGCGGTATGCTTTTCTCCAGCGATGCCAATCGTAAAAAATACAGGCCCAAACAAAAGAAAATAAGATCAGGAATCCAGAGCGCCACAACGGGAGGTAAAGTACCCTTCTCTGCAAGAGTCCGCATAACAGACATAAGTACATAATACGTGATTATAATTGAAATGCTTATGGTAAAACCACCCGATTTACCTGAACGTCGATTCTGAATTCCCAGCGGGACAGCCAATATAGCAAAAACCAGAGAGGCGAACGGAAAGGTAAAACGACTGTAAAGTTCGGCCTCTGTTTTAAGGCTGTTTTTTATCGGAGTACTGGGATCATCTATTCGACGTTTCAATTCTGATAGCCACATATCCGGTTCGTTTCTGATTATGTCACCGGGTTTCCCCTTTTCGCCAACAGTCATCACGTATTCACCAAAATGAACCAGGCGATAGAGTCCGCCATTGCCAGCGCTATGAATTGAACCATTCTGAAGAGACAGCAGCAACGACTGGCTTCCAGTGGCACTTGAGATAACCCCGTCACGCGCAAATATTGTCATAGGCTGATCAGGGTTGCGTCCATCGTGAATTATTACCCCTTTCAGCGCATGACTCAGTTCATCATAGTGTTCGGTATACATAACGACACCAGGAATATCATCCCAGAATACTTTTTCACGGATTGTGGCGGTAATATTCTGTTTTAACACCTTGAAACTGAGCTCTTTGAAAGCACTGTTGCCCCACGGAACACCGATTGTACTGGCCCCCAAAGCAAGCAGAACGGCAACAAACGCACAAAAAATTACCGGCGGCATTATCTGGATAAGACTAATGCCACTGGCCTTGATGACGACAATTTCATTATCGGCAGAAAAACGCCCGAATGCCAACAGTACCGCCAGTAAAAAAGCCATTGGGATCGTAAAAACAAGAAAAGACGGGATGAGGTACAGGATCATCCTACTGACATCTACCAACGGGACACCATGTGACACGACAAGGTCCGTAAGCGTAATTAAACGCCCCATCAATAGAACCAGGGTGAAAATGACAATACCAAGCAGGAAGAGCGAGGAGATTTCTCGAATTATGTAGAGGGATAAGATACGTTTCACGATGGGGATGATACATGAGCGGAGTACATGTGTAAAGTACTCTGCGGACAAATAAGCGGGAACCCGTTTCCAGGTTCCCGCCATAATCAAAACAGTGCGTTAATCAGCCCTGAGCAGACCAGACACCATGCAGGTTACATAATTCACGGGCAGTCACACTGGCTGCTTCTACACAGAAAACGGTTGTGGCAACTTCACCAGGATTGAGGAACTGGCGGTATGCTTTGCCGTCAGCGATCAGTTCGATCCACTCGATATAGTGCTTTTCTTCCATGGGGTGCGCTACGCTGCCAACTGTTACTTTGTAGCCGCCAGCGACCTTCTCAATTACCGGTACATGTTTCTCTTTCGCAGCGTCAACAGTATTTTCTGCCAACAGAACCATTTCTTCTCCACAACAGGTAAGTGTGCCGCCACCAGTGTGCACGGATTCAACTATGTTGCCGCACAGATTACATTTGTAGATTTCTAAACAATTTGCCATTTTTATTTCTCCTTTTATAGTAGTAACCCTGCAACAGGGTTCTGGTTTTTACCAATTTTCGCCAAAAAGTTCAAAATGTGCCTTTGGGTGCAAACAGGCGATACAGACTTCCGGCGCATCCGGACCGGTGTGGAGATATCCGCAGTTACGGCAGCGCCACACGACATCCCCCTCTCGTGTAAATACACGCCCTGCTTCAATATTTGCCAACAGGTCGCGATACCTTTTCTCGTGTTGTTTTTCTGCCACCGATATGGCTGTCCAGGCCGCAGCAATGGCCGGAAAACCCTCTTCTTTCGCTGTAGCGGCAAACCCAGGGTACAATAGAGTATGCTCTTCATGTTCACCGTTGGCAGAAGCAAGAAGATTCTCAGCCGTTGTACCGATTTTACCGGCGGGAAAACAAGCGGTGATTTCCAGATCGCCACCTTCCAACAACTTAAAGAAACGCTTGGCATGTTCCTTCTCCTGATTTGCCGTTTCTTCGAAAATATCCGAAATTTGAACAAAGCCTTCTTTTTTTGCTACACCGGCAAAGTATGTATAACGGTTTCTTGCCTGACTCTCTCCTGCAAATGATTTGAGAAGATTCTGTTCAGTTTTAGTTCCTTTGATTGACGCTGCCATTCTTGACTCCTTTCTTCAGCTTCAAATGCGACTGATATGGTCCTTTATACACCAGTTTTTATTTTATGCAAGCGCACAATTAAAAAAAGGGACGCATTTCTGCGTCCCCAGTCTTCAAAATTCATTGATTAAACTAATTACGGCTAGTCACGACCGCCTGCAGCTGCCCATTTCTCAAGCATTGCAGTAGTTACAGATTTCGGACGCTCAAGCGCGTAACCCAGACCGCGGTCCCACGTGATGTTGGCCATGCAACCGAGAGCGCGGCCTACACCGAACAGAACGGTGTAAAATTCAAACTCGGTCAGACCAAAGTACATCTGGATAACGCCGGACTGTGCGTCAACGTTCGGCCAAGGATTTTTGGTTTTGCCGTGCTCAGTGAGAACGCCCGGAGCAACTTCAAAGATCATTGCGATAACTTTGAATAGTGGGTAGTCTTTGAGGCCTTCCGTATTTTGGCAGAACTCACGCTGTGATGTATAGCGGGGATCTGTTTTACGGAGAACGGCGTGACCATAACCTGGAATAACCTGACCAGCGTTAAGAGTATCCCAGAGAGCAGCCTTGATCAGTTCTGCAGTAGGCTCTACATCTTTGCAGTATTTTTCCTGGAACTTGAGAGTCCAGTCAAGAACTTCCTGATTGGCAAGACCGTGCAGCGGACCGGCAAGACCGTTCAGGCCTGCAGAGTATG
>CAIRND010000015.1 GCA_903879825.1 uncultured Geobacteraceae bacterium | reverse complement strand
GGCGTGCCGCGCATATCCGCACCAACAACAATATTTTCTAGATCCGCCCGTGATTTCACATAGCCGCGACCACGTATCAGATATTCTGCGTCGGCACGTTCGATCAGACGTCCGCCAACATCCTTGTTGGATGCCTTGACGGCATCCATAACCTTGGCAACCTTAATATTGTAGGCAAGCAGCTTGGCCGGATCGAGGTCAATCTGGTATTCCCGCACCAGGCCCCCGATGGAAGCGACCTCTGCCACCCCCTGAACTGTATTGAGCTGGTAGCGCACGAACCAGTCCTGCAAGGTCCGCAGCTGCTCCAGGTCATAACCTTTCCCTTCAATGGTGTACCAGAACACATGACCAACACCGGTGCCGTCCGGGCCAAGCGTCGGCGTTACGCCAGGCGGCAAAAGCGAAGCGGCGTAGTTAAGCCGTTCCAGCACCCGTGTTCGAGCCCAATAAATATCAGCCTTATCTTCGAAGATGACATAAATCATGGAGAAACCAAACGCGGAGGAGGCGCGTACAGCACGAACCTGCGGCAAACCCTGCAGATTTGTCGCCAGCGGATAGGTAACCTGATCCTCAACCACCTGCGGGGAACGTCCGGGATAATCGGTAAAGACGATGACCTGGTTATCAGACAAGTCCGGAATGGCATCCACCGGTGTCTTATAGACCGACCAGACACCCCAGGCGATGATCAAACTGAACATCATCAAAACGATGACCCGGTTACGTGCGGAATATTCAATAATTTTTTCAATCATGTTAAGGACACCTTAATGATGTTACATCTTCATATCATCCATATTCAGTAGTTTTTTCCCCGGCACCGCTTTTGCGGGTTGCGGCGTGGCAGGTGCCCCCTTTACTTCTGGCTTAGCCCCGGTATGCTGGCTGTGATCCACCGTCCCACCGCCCTTGAGCTGCGATTCGGAGTCGATCAGGTACGCACCGGAAACAGCAACTTTATCGCCCGATTTAAGGCCCGACAGTATCTGAATCTTGTCATCAGTCTGCTGACCGACCTGCACATCACGCGGTTCGAACATGCCGGGTGATGTTTCAACCCAGACGGTCTGGCGCTTGCCGCTATCCATGACTGCGGTGACCGGCACAACAATGGCCGTGCCGAGCGGCACCTTTATGAGCGCCTTAACGAACATGTCCGGTTTCAGCTTCATGCCGGTGTTTGGCATCTCAACACGGGCTTTGACTGTTCTGGTTTTAGGGTCAAGGAAGGGGTAAATAAAAGCGATTCGGCCGGTGAACGGCTTACCGGGATATGACTGTGACTGGATCTCTACCTGTTGGCCAATCATGATATTGGGAAATTCATTCTCATACACTTCTATTTCAACCCAGACCGTTGACAGGTCTGCAACATTGAATAGCACTTCACCGACATTGACGTACTGCCCCTGCTGCACCATCTTTTCAATCACGACCCCTGACAACGGCGTATAGATCGGGATGCGGATGTTTGGTTTGCCAGCCTTTTCCAACTCGGCAATCTGCCCCTCCTTGACCCCGAACAGCATCAGCCGCTGTTTGGCTGACTGGACCAGACCATCACCATTTTGGGATATTGACGGAATGGGTGAACCTTTGAGCTGATCGCGACTCTTTACCGCCAGCAGGTACTCCTGCTGCGTGGCCAAAAGATCAGGCGAATAAAGCTCTGCCACCGGTTTGTCCTTGTGTACCAATGATCCGACTGTGTTGACATGCAGCTGGTCTATTCGTCCGGCAATCCATGAGGTGACTTTCGCCTGACGTGACTGGTCGTACTGAACGATACCGACGGCGTTAATTTCCTTGTTCATGACAGCCTTTTTCGCCACCACGGTAGCAACATTGGCCATAACACGCTGAGTGGGAGAAAGGGAAACATGACCCAGCATCTCCGCCTGTTGTTTTTGTTCTGCCGATTGAGTAGCGCCGTCTGCCGGTGCAGTATCGATTTTCTTGATCAATTCCATGCCGCAAATTGGGCAGGTTCCCGGTTTATCCTTAATGATAAAGGGGTGCATAGAACAGGTGAACAGCGTCTTGACGGCATGTTCCAACTTGGAATGCCCCCCGCCATCATCCCTGAACCACCCTTTTTTGTAGAGTAACCCGCCGGCGACGGAGGCAGCCACAGTCAGGATAGCCAATGGAATTACGATTTTCTTATTCAGTGACATGTGAGAACCTCTTCCTATTCTATTTCATCAAATGTTCTGATTTACTTCCTTCGGCTCCGCTCTGGGGAGGAACCGGCAACTGAACCGAATCAAACCCCACCGTTGCTTCCAGTCGGGCCAACTGCATCATGTACTCGGCTTTGGACAGGTACAATTCCCGTTCATAGTTAAACAGAGTCACTCGCCCATCAAGCAGCGACAGAAAATCAACCTTACCGACACGGTAACTGATGACTGCCGACTCCAGCGACTGCTCCGCTTGGGGAATAATGCCGCCTTTGTAGAGCTCAATCAGCTTCAGACGACGTTCCATCTGGGCGAGAGTATCATTGATGGCATACGAGATGGAGTTTTTCAGCGCATTCAGCTCTTCAATCGCCATTCCGGCTTCAGATGATGATTCGGCCAGCATCGCCTGACGGCGCTCACGCTGAAAAGGAAGGTTAAAGGTAACACCAAGGGTAAACATGTTGTAGCCGGGGTCACTCATTGATGCTTCCCGAAACATGTATTCAAAGGAGAGATTGAAATCCGGGTAAAACTCTTTCTGCGCCAAACGATGGCTGGCCATCCCCTTATTGGACAACTGGATCAGGCTTTTAATCTGGGGGCGTTTTTCGT
>CAIRND010000014.1 GCA_903879825.1 uncultured Geobacteraceae bacterium | reverse complement strand
GGCAGTGTTATTGAAAAGGTAGTCGCACCGGTGGCAGGATTACTAACCGGCATCCGCCGACATCCGCTGCTGTTCGAAGGAGACCTGATCCTGCGGGTGAATAGAAAAGGCTGACTACGTATGATGCACATATTCCCGTATGGCACCGAAGGAATGCAATAATTTCCTTACAGTCACCCGGAAACATCCGGTTACTTCCTGTTTATTCCTACGCGAAAAACGCTTCTGAAAACCGGACGTTTATTATTGTTGGAAAATACACGGGCAGGTATTACTATCAAACCATAGTATTACAACGCTGTAAAAATACGGCAGGAGTCCGGTATGCTCTCAAATGTTACAACAAAGGGCCAGGTAACTATCCCGGCTGAAATACGAGCCCGCTTTCAAATCAGGCCAAACGACAGGGTTGACTTCTTTATTGATGGCGAACGAATCATTATCACCCCCATAAAAACGCTTAAACAACTCAGAGGTTCAATTGCTGCCGTTGTCTCAAGCACCATTGTTATGGAACGGGAAGAGGCGAAACGTGCGGTTGCAGAGCGTGTAACGGGCGAAACCGCATGAACAGATGCTTTGTCGACACCAACCTCGTCATACGTTATTTGACAAACGATGATCCCATATTGGCAGATCGGGTGGAACAGTTGCTGGATGATGCTGCGGTTGGATCCGTGCAGCTTGTGACCACTGAGCTTGTAATGGCTGAATCCGTCTGGGTACTTGAATCGTCATATCGTTTAACCCACGCCCAAATAGCTCCATTAATTCGCGGTATCCTTGCAACGCCGGGTATGGACGTTATAAACGGAGACTTAGTTGGCAAAGCACTCGTTATGTATGAATTGCAGAATGTTGACTTTGTGGATGCGTATATAGCGGCTTTAATGGAAAAACAGGGGCTAAAGGATATTTATTCGTATGACAGGAAACACCTCTCACGAGTTATAACCATCAATCGTAAAGAGCCTTGAACCGTATTTCATCCTAATTTACCATCATGAAATGTCACCGACCAGACAACCTTAGAAATCCGCAGGCACCGCACAGGCACGTAATAATTCCCCTTAGTTTGTTGGGCATAACTAACAAAATTCCGGATATCCGGAATTGGACTTAACTGCCTGATTAATAACAAACGCACCTTCAAAACAGCACGTTTTTTTGCTGATTTACCGTCATTTTGCTCTCCTGAGTAGTTGCTATTTAGTGGTTTTAGAAGAGAGAGGTGGGGGTGGTTTGAGCCGTTTTGGCGGCAGTGTTATTGAGAGGGTCGTCGCTTGAGATTTGCTGTGTACATGATACTAATCGTATGATACGTTTAGTATCATACGATTAGTATCATGTCAAAAGGAGCACAATATGTATAAAAATCCTTTTTCCAAGACAGTAATAGGGGATGATGAACCTCTTTGTAACCAGAAGGAGTTATTATCAGCACTTTTGTTAGAAGCCTATTCTGGCAATAACAATGTGTTGCTTGCACCAAGAAGGGCTGGCAAAACATCTTTAGCAATGAGGTTGGCGAGAGATTACCGGGCTGCCGGCGGACTGGCTACGATAGCGGATCTGAATTCAGTTCCTTCCGCAGATGCAGCTGCTGACAGGATTGCTACTGCTATTTATGCTGCTTTAAGCGTTAGTGACAAGATTTTTAAAATGCTATCAGGCCTTGTTACCGCCTTTACACCTGTTTTCACCATGAATCCCGACTCGTCTTTTTCTGTATCAGCGATGCCTTCCGGCAAAGCTAAAACCGGGCTTGAAAGACTTGTTTCTGTTGTTGACTCTCTCGATAAAATTTCTTCTCATTCAAAAACGCCTCTATTGGTAATATTGGATGAATTTCAGGATGTTGCGTTGTTGAATGGGAGCGATCAGATAGAAGCTGCTTTAAGGTCTACCATTCAACATCACAAAGCCTCTTATTTGTTCATAGGTTCCAGAAGAAAACTTTTAAGAGACATGTTTGAGTCTCCTCAGAGAGCATTTTATCGTGGCGCTACAATGAGGGAGTTACCACTGATTAGTCCGTCAGAATTTTCAGCTCACCTTATAGCTCTTGCCAACTTGTCAGGGTCAGTGTGGTCTCCTGCAATTGCTGACGCAATAGTTGATATTGCAGAATCTCACACCTATAGCGTCACAGCAATTGCTCATGCATTATATGAATTGACAATGTTAAATTCCCCAACCGAACTTGATCTAAACAAGGCGATAACAACAGCAGTGGCAAGAGAATCGTCTTTATTTACTTCAATCTATTCATCATTGAATCCACCAGCCAGGAATTTAATAGAGGCGCTGGCAGAGGAGCCAACTAAACATCCAATGGCCAATAGCTATATAGCAAATCACCGTCTTTCGTCTCACGCTACGGTAAGAAAATCATTAACTGCATTGGCAGAAGGAGATCACATAACAAAAAGCTCAGATGAAACAATCGTTTTGACAGACCCGCTCTTTAAACGCTGGTTAAATACTAAATGGAATAGTCGTCAGCTCATTTCAAACGTGACATTGACTTGAAATTACAAAAAGTCACCCGTATTGAGGCGAAACATATCCCCTGTCAGCAACTTTCCACCTCGATCCGCTCCAGCAGTTCCAGTGCCGCCTGATCGTCATACTCTTCAAATAACTCACTGATATTATTTATGTATGAGTGGATCAGGAATAGCTCGTCAAAACAACGCCCGCCATTCTCCTCCGGTTTGCCAACCCGGGACAGCTTTTCTTTAAACATTTCCCAGAATGGGTTGCTCTTTTCTGGGTCATCAATATGGCGGCGCAGCATTACTATCAACTCCTGTGAATTTTTATCCCCTTCAATTCCGATAAAAGAGACGTAACGATCCGGTTTATTTTTTTGTTTCATGTCCCCTCCAGTAGTTGTCATTAGGCCGCACAGT
>CAIRND010000013.1 GCA_903879825.1 uncultured Geobacteraceae bacterium | reverse complement strand
CCTGATCGTTTCGCTGAAAAAACCGTTCAGCAAATCTCGACTGATTGAAGAGCTGAAGCCGGTGTGTGACCGGATCGGAATGACCCTTGGCGTTCGTACTCTGCATCCCGATGAAATAGTTCGTCAGGATGCAGCGGGTGAGATCTGCATGATTTCGGTTTATGGCGCTGACCAGCCGGGTATTGTGTACCGTGTTACCCGCGAGTTGGCTGGCCGGAATATAAATATTACTGATCTTAACACCAAACTGATCGGCACTGCCGAGGAACCGGTCTATGTGTTGATGCTTGAAGTGGCACTGCCGGACGGAGAGACGCCTGAAGATGTGGAACAGACGCTGTCTGCTCTGAAAAAGGAACTGAATGTGGAAATCGGCGTTCGGATCATCACGCCGGTGGTTTTCTAGTTATGCCGATTCAGCCGATATTACGGTATCCTCACCCGGTGTTGAAAAAGCTCTGCAATCGGGTCGAACAGATAGATCAGAAAATACTAGAACTTGTTCAGGATTTGGTAGATACAATGCATGAGGGACCCGGCTCGGTTGGAGTGGCAGCCTCGCAAATCGGTGTCACGCTTCGAGTCTGTGTGGTGGATGTTTCCAAAAATCGCCTCGGGAAAGAGAATAACCACGGCCTGCTCTGTATGATCAACCCCGAGATTACGGACCGCATCGGTTCGGCTACCATGCGTGAAGGGTGTATGAGCGTACCGGATTATACCGGCGATGTTGATCGTGCCACCGGGATAACGCTCACGTTCAGCGATCCTGATGGCACGGAGCAGGTGATTACTGCCAGTGGTTTTGAGGCGGTCGCTATCCAGCACGAAATGGATCATTTGGACGGGGTTCTGTTTTTGGATCGAGTCACCAGTATCAAAACTGGGCTGTTCCGGCGTAAGAATTATTAAACCTAGAAAAAACAGTTAGCCGCAAAAAAGCACAAAAAGCACAAGAAAGACTTGGGGTTATTCAATACTAACCAAATGGGTTAAATATTAAATCAGCTTTAACATCCTGCTTTTTGTGGCTTTTGTGCCTTTTTGTGGCAAAAAACTGCTGTTCTAGGTTAAGTGACTTTTTGAAATTATGGAGGTGAAGCCATGTCGGAGCTTTTAACCAAGGAAGAACAAAAAGATCTGCTGAGTATTGCACGGGAAACGATTGTGGGCTTTGTCTCCACCGGCAAGGTGCCGGTCTTTGAAGCGACGTCACCGGGGCTGAATCTTCACTCGGGCTGTTTTGTTACGGTTAAGCAGAAAGGGAATCTGCGGGGGTGCATCGGCAATTTTGTCTCTGATCAGCCATTGTACCTGCTGGTGCAGGAGATGGCTGTCTCTGCGGCAACACGCGACCCCCGTTTTTACCCGATGAAGAGTGCTGATCTGACCGATTTCTCCCTTGATATTTCGGTGCTTTCACCTCTGAAAAAAGCGGCGTCCGTTGAAGAAATTGAGGTTGGCATCCATGGTATCTACATCGTCAAGGGAAGTTATCGCGGCGTGCTGCTGCCTCAGGTGGCAACGGAATACGGCTGGAATCGCGACCAGTTTCTGCAACATACGTGTACCAAGGCCGGCCTGCCGCAGGACGCCTGGCAGGGAGAATGTGATATCTACATTTTCAGTGCTCAGGTGTTTGGGGAATAGCTGCCTGGTAACCGGCGCACTAGGAGCCTGTCGGACTTAGGATAAATCTACTGCAAATCCGTCAGGACGGTCTATATTTAGCCGTTTTATTGGTCAATAGACTGACTATTGACCTGCAAAAGCGACTAAATCTCTCCTCGCCCAGCCGAATTTTCGCTACGACTTCCTAAGTCCGACAGACTCCAGCTCATCAAATTCACCGGCGAGTGGCGCGAAAGCGGTGATCTCCACCATCTTCGAATTCCGAAACGTCATGGAAGAGCAATGAAGCATCATTCGTCCGGCTGAAATGCCACCGTAGGTCGTATCGCCACATATCGGCAGACCGACCGAAGCGAGATGCACCCTGATCTGGTGGGTACGTCCGGTGAGCGGCCTCGCTTCCACCAGCGAAATGTCACCTGATGAGGCTACGGTTCGAAATTCAGTTTGCGATGCTTTGCCCCCTTCAATAACTCCGTAACGCGCCGAGGCAACCTTTCCGATCGGCGCATCCACTGTCCAATGTTCCTGCTCAGGGCAACCAGTCACCAGCGCAAGATATAGTTTGTCGATCAAGCCGTCCTGAAATTGCTTCGAAAGCCGTGCGGCGCCCTGGCGGTTTTTCGGAAAGAGCATCGTTCCCGACGTGCCGCGATCAAGGCGATGGACAACCCGGGCCGGCTCACTGTTCCCCTGCGCCTTGAAATATTCTGTTACCCAGTATTCCAGCGTGCCTTTCAACTGATAGGGGGTGCGCTGGCTGTTGATACCGGCCGGCTTGTTTACGGCGATCAATTCCGCATCCTCATACAGCAGGGCTTCCGGCGGTAGATGCAGTTCCTGAAACCGCCCCGCTTCCATCACGCCGATTTCAATGACATCTCCCGCCTTGACACCCCGTGATGCCACCCGCACCAGAGCAACATTGACGGTACATCCACCCCGATCGATGATGCGGCGCGCTTCTGATTTGCTGATCCCCGCGCATAGTGTTGCGATGGCATCATCCAAACGACAATTATTCTGCTCTGCTGCGGCTGTTTTTCGAAGTATCATGCTGTCGTAGTACCCTTTTTAGCGCTCGATTACAAACAAATCCTTTGTGGCAATCGTATCCTGATTCTGCTAATCTCTGCCGCTATGACCGATTCCTCCTGTTGTACCATAGCTGCGCTGCGCGGGCCGGTACCACTTTCTCACCTGTTTCTGCGCAGTTTTGTGCGTGAGGGAGATAGCGCCATTGATGCGACCTGCGGCAACGGCAACGATACCGTGTTGCTG
>CAIRND010000012.1 GCA_903879825.1 uncultured Geobacteraceae bacterium | reverse complement strand
GATATAGGCGGTGATCTCTTTTTCTTGCAGTTGCTTGAACGTTACTTCCGTACAGACGCTGCGACTGATGTGGACACCGCTGATTTTGTCAAAAACAGTGAAGCCGGTGATAACCTCGTGATCCCGACCGGACAGTCCTGATAGCATCTTCATTGCAGCGGCCGCATCGGCAGGTTTGCCGAGAATTGTTCCATCCAACGCAACAATGGTATCGGCACCGATGAAGAATCTGCCGGCCTGTGTCGCGGCAACCGCATCGGCTTTCTCGCGCGAAAGACGCATGACATGATCGGCAGGCACTTCCCCCGGCAGCACATCTTCACAGATATCGGCTGGTGCCACGCTGAACGAAATGCCGGCCAGCGTCATCAGTTCGGTGCGGCGGGGTGATGCAGATGCCAGTACGATGCTGTTAGTATTATTTTCCATCAGTATTTTTCCTCGCTTCTTCAGCAGCGGCTCTTCTTTGGTTTTCGAACTCTTCACGCATTTTGTGCTCGGCTTCCATCTCTTGCCAGTGCTTTGTCCAGTCCCTCTTGCGAACCTGATGAAGTATAAATACGCCTGGTATGATGACGCATCCCCAGAAAATACTCATGACCATGTCGTTGGCAATGCCGTAGGTAAGTGTGGCGATACCCATCAGCAGCAGAAACGCTTCTATCGATAAAATACGTCCTATCAGCGAAGCCTTCTGGATTTCATTTTGAGTGTTATGCGGCATGTGATTTCTCCTCCCAGGGAAACATTTTTCCTGGGTTCAATATATTATTTGGATCAAGTGCGGCTTTAATTGCCTTCATGGCGCCAATCTGATGCGGGGACAGCTCCAGTTCGATGTAGGGGGCCTTTGAAAGTCCGACTCCATGTTCGCCCGACATGGTGCCATTCAGATCCAGCGCGGCCTGAAAGACATCACGGATCGCCTCATGCGCTTTCTCGTCCATACCGGGCACATCTTTGTCCACCATGATGTTGACATGGATATTGCCATCGCCGGCGTGGCCGAAGTTGACAATAGGTATATCATACTTTGCCTGAATTTTCTCGATGGTGCGGATGATATCCGGAACTTTACTGCGTGGCACCACGACATCCTCATTATACTTGGTCGGGTTTATATCGCGCAGCGAAGGCGAAACAAGTCGCCGCACCCGCCAGAGCTCTTCCGATTCAGCGGCGTCCTTGGCCGCCCGGAACTGCACCAGTCCCAGCGGTTTGATAAGCTCATGGATTTTTGCCGCCTGTTTTTCAATCAGGTCGCGGTCTCCATCCACTTCGATCAGCAGCACCGCCCGCCCTTCAGCCGGAACGCCAAGATTAAAACGCCGCTCGACGCATTGCAGCGTTGCATAGTCCATGAATTCGAGCGTGGTCGGAATTATTTTGTTGCCGATAATCGTCGAAACCGCTTTGGCGGCACCGTCGATGGAATCAAAAATCGTCAGCATGGTTTTTTTAGCGTCGGGAAACGGCAGTATTTTGAAGATAATTTTGGTGATGACACCCAACGTACCTTCACTGCCACAGAGCAGACGCGTCATGTCATAGCCGACCACCGCCTTGTAGGTTTCGCCACCGGTGCGGATGATTTCGCCGGTCGGCAGCACCACTTCAAGGCCCATGACGAAGTCGCGGGTAACACCGTACTTGACGCAGCGCGGACCCCCGGCATTCTCGGCCACGTTGCCCCCCAGAGTTGAAAATTTAAGTGAGGCCGGATCGGGGGGGTAGAAAAAACCAAGTTTTTCGACAGCTATCTGGAACTGTTCCGTTACGACTCCCGGTTCAACCTCGGCAATCAAATTTTCGGTATCAATCCGCAGGATGCGGTTCATGCGGGTTGTAACCAGCACGACCCCGCCCCCTTTTGGAAGCGAACCGCCGGTAAAGCCGCTGCCAGCCCCACGCGGGAAGACCGGGAACCCTTCGCGGTTCGCCAACATAAGAACCGCAGAAACCTCCTGGGCATTGGCAGGGTGAACAACCGCATCCGGCAGAAATTCCATCTGGGTGGCGTCATAGCCGTAGCAGATCATATCCTGCTTGCTGGTTGTTATATTGTCTTCACCGACGATGGTAGTCAGTTCCTTGATCAGATGTGCTGCAAGCATAGGAAATCCTTTCTCGAAATTAATGGCTCAATTTTGCGCTAGCCAGGCGGTTAAGGCTCACGCCGGCTTCAAGGGCTTCAATTGATAGCTGACGATGAACATCAGGAGGGACGCGAATCATAAACTTGCCGCTAAAATGTTTGGTGGCAAGTGGTTCAGGAACGGCTTCACCATTAGTCCGCATGTCCGCTGTAACCTCTTGGACAAGCGAACTGACGCCTTTCAGTGCCTCTTCCGAGGTTTGAGCCAGCCAACTCAGACTTGGAAATTCTGCACACAGTCCAACATATTCAGAATCCTCTTCCGACCATGTGACACGATAGGTGTACTTGTCGCGATTATCGTTTTTCTGTGCCATGTTCGATCTCCATCCGTTCGATAGCTTTGAGTACCTGTTTGACCTGATATGCTTTTGATGAACCTGCGACATTTTGAATGTTTACCCGTGGATCGCCAATCCATGGGGTCTTATACACCCGGTGACTGCCATGTGCCTGTCGTGCTGGTCCGAAATAGTGATCACATACTTTGCAAAGATCGGCAAAACGAACATTGGCAGGACTGTTATGCATTGATTGAAGTATGTCAGTCACTGAGGGCATGACGGTATAGTATCAATATTGATATTGCGTGTCAATAAATTCGCAAGAACAGCCATTACAGGCAATGGTGAAAGCATTGAGGTAAAATCTCTGTTGCCAGCGGGAGCAAAACCATTTATCCTTGCCGAAATAGGTACCAATAACTTCTGGAGGTTTACACGAATGAAGCGTTTCAGCAAAATCGTAGCATCAGTTATTATGGCAGCGTTGCTCGCTGTCCCGGCTTTTGCCGCACAAGTGGCAAAAAAGGATAGTGGCAAAACAGTAACATCGGCGTCAGGCCTCAAATATGTCGATGTTGTTGTCGGTAAGGGTGCATCACCGTCTGCGGGTAAATCGGTAAAAGTGCATTACACCGGAACGCTCGAAAACGGCAAAAAGTTTGACAGCTCGGTCGATCGTAACGAACCATTTTCATTCAATATAGGTGTAGGTCAGGTTATTGCCGGGTGGGACGAGGGTGTTATGTCGATGAAGGTTGGCGGTAAGCGCAAGCTGATCATTCCTGCCAAGCTTGGTTACGGCGCACGCGGTGCTGGTGGTGCTATTCCTCCGAATGCCACGTTGTTGTTTGATGTGGAGCTGCTCGACGTCGCAAAGTAAGCACCTTTTTTTACCCGTATCACCACTATACAGCCCGCCTGCGCGGGCTGTTCTTGTCTTATACCAATTCTAAATAAAGGCGCTATCTTCGTTGGCTCGTCTTCGGCTCCTCAACATACTGAATGTATGCCTTCGTCGCCTCGATCCTCGCCGCCTTGATATCACTCTTGATTTAGAATTGGAATTAACCGGAGTTGCGTACAATGACGAATCTGATTTCAGCTGAAGGGTTAAAAAAGTTGTGTGACGAATATGACTATCTCTGGAAAGTGGAGCGTCCCAAGGTCGTTCGGGGGGTTTCTGATGCGGCGGCAGAAGGTGACCGTTCGGAAAATGCTGAATATATTTACGGGAAAAAACGGCTGCGCGAAATTGACCGAAAACTGAAACATATCGGCTCACGCCTGAAAGTTCTGAAAGTGGCTGTTCCCCCCGCGAAACCGACGATGGCTTCATTTGGCTGTTGGGTCACCTATGAAGAAGAAACAGGTGATGAACGCTGTTATCAGTTGGTTGGCCCGGATGAAATTGACGTCAGTATCGGCAGGATTAGCCTTGATTCACCGGTCGGACAGGCGCTGCTGCACAAGAAACTGGATGATGAAGTAACTGTCAAAAAGCCGGGGGGGATGATGACTGTGTACATTACCGGAATAAGTGCGACCCGTCCGGAATTGTAACGTCTGATTTTATAAAAAAGCCCTCCGTGGTTTAACTCCTCGGAGGGCTGTCTGTTACTCCTGCTCGTATCCCGCCACCACCGTCTCGTAATGATCGGCAAAACCGTTTGCTGTCCTCGCTTCTGCGGCATCATACCCGGCAATAATCGCCTCTCTCATGGCATCCGGCATCAGCCGTTCTGCAAGTGGGTAGAGGATCTCGTCTTCTTTTGAAATATGCTCCCGCAGCAATCCGGCATATGCCAGGGCATTGTCGGCAATGATCTGCTCCTTGCCGGTTTGGTTGTCCAGAGCCTCACGGGCGGCTGTCTCCATGGCCTTGACAAAGGCGCGTCCCTGGTCATGCTCCATCATCATGGCGGCAACCGGGCTGTTCTCACGCGGCATACCATTTTTTACCAGCGCCTCAAAAAGCACATCTTCTTCTTTGGCATGGTGAAAACGGTCGGCAAAATTGCGGATGAAATCTACGCCGTCAAGATAAAACTGCCAGTTAGAGTACGTGCCTGCCGCTGTTAATGGGGCGTTTTGCTCCAGCAGGGTGATCATCCGCAGGATCAGACGATGCTCGTTGACCAGTGCCTGGGTGATGTTCTTCTTGTGGG
>CAIRND010000011.1 GCA_903879825.1 uncultured Geobacteraceae bacterium | reverse complement strand
GGTGGTTTGTCTCTGGGGCCACAATGGCTGCGACTTGATATCGATGCTGCTGTTGCGACCGCAACCGGCACATACGATAACAAGTCGTACCCTCGTGAAGCAAAAGTTGAGTTTGGCCTCAGCACCATGTTCTGATCTGTCGGAACAAAGCCACACACTAAACGAGGCCCGCAGTTATCTGCGGGCCTCGTTTGGTTCCTACATCATATCAACCGGATCTATATCGACGGAAATACGCACCGTTGAAATGACTGTCGCCCGTTGTCGCCACATGGCAAGCAGGCGATGGAGATCAGTGCGATTTACCGCTTTGAGGAGGATTTGGCGTCGAAAGCGATTGCGCAGTCGGTAGAGAGGGGAGGGGGCTGGGCCGAGGATTTCTACTCTGATTTTAAGCTCTGTTTTCAGGCGCATCAACAGCCGGGCGGTTGCGTCGGCCTGTTCGGTTACGGTCTGCTCTGCGAGCCCTGAAATGGCGAAGGCAGCAAGAAATGTGAACGGGGGATAGCCGGCTTCACGGCGAAACTCCAGCTCCTGCTGATAGAATCCGGCGGCATCGTGCTCTGCGGCCGCTTTGATGGCATAATGTTCTGTGTCAATCGCCTGAACTACAACCCGTCCGGGGGTTTCGCCCCGGCCAGCCCGGCCGATAACCTGTGACAGCAGTTGAAAGGTACGCTCGGCGGCGCGAAAATCGGACATCCCCAGGCTCGCCTCGGCGTTCACGACCCCAACCAGCGTAACTTCAGGGAAATCATGCCCTTTGGCAATCATCTGAGTGCCGACCAAAATATCGGCGCTGCCGTCGTTCATGCGTGACAGCAGACGCTCATGGCTCCCCTTGCCGGAGGTTGTGTCACTATCCATGCGGAGAATACGGGCCGTCGGCAGCAACTCTTTCAGCTCGTGCTCTAACTTTTCGGTGCCGGCGCCCAGTTCGGTCAGTGTTGTGCCGTGGCATGACGGGCAGGTGCCGGGAGCCGGAACTGAGTAATCGCAGTAATGGCACAGGCTCTGCCCCCGCTGGCGGTGATAGGTCAGGGTGACGGAACAGTTGGGGCAGGTCAGCGGTTTTGCACAGTCCGCGCAGACCAGGAACGTGGCAAAGCCGCGTCGGTTGAGAAAAACAATCGCCTGTCGTTTCTGCTCGTAGGTTTCAGCCAGGCAGAGCGACAGCGCCTCGGAAATGGTCCCTTTGGTGCCCTTCATCGCCACAAGATCCACGGCAGGCATGGGCCGTCCCTCGACCCGCTCCGGCAGTTCCAGTAGCGTCAAACGCCCCTCGACTGCAGCTTGCATACTTGTGACCGCAGGGGTTGCCGAGCCGAGCACGACTGCGGCCTGATCCATTCTCCCCCGCACCAGCGCCAGATCCCGGGCATTATAGCGCAGGCCGTCTGACTGTTTGAACGAGCCTTCATGTTCTTCATCGACAATGATGATGCCTATTTTGTCCAGCGGCGCGAAAACGGCCGAGCGGGCACCGATAACGATCCGGGCCAGACCCCGTCTGATGCGGCGCCACTCGTCATATCTTTCACCGTCGGAGAGGCCGCTATGTAAAATGGCGATGCCGCCGCCGAATCGGGCCTGAAAGCGTCCGGTCAACTGCGGGGTCAGAGCGATTTCCGGCACCAGCACCAGGGCGTTTTTGCCGAGTTCAAGTGCATGGGAAATCGCTTGGAGATACACCTCGGTTTTACCGCTTCCGGTGACGCCATAGAGCAGAAACGGCGCGAATTGGTTCTGGTCGAGGCGGCCTGCTATTGCGTCCAGGGCAGCTTTTTGGTGGCTGTGCAGCAGTCGTGGCTGATCACGCTGTACGGCGCAATCTTTAAAGGGGTCACGGTACACTTCGCGCTCTTCTACCCTGCTCAGTCCGAGTTCGGTCAATCGCTTGAGCTGAGGGGTGCAGGCGCCGAAACGCTTGCGCAGATCCGCACCGGAAATACCGCCGGCCTCTCCAATGACGGCCATTATTTCCCGTGCTTTGGCGCTTGGTTGCTTTGAGGGGGTATCGGCAGAGCCGGGGAGGTAAAACTTTTCCCGGCGCGCGCTTTTGCCGCCGGTCAACTGTCCCGGTTCGCCGGAAGTGCTTTTGCGTGTCTGGATATTTATTCCAGCCGGAAGGGCCGTGCGCACAACTTCACCGAGCGGATGCTGGTAATATGAGGCTATCCAGCGATAAAATTCCAGCTCTCCTGCTGTCCAGAGCAGTTCACTGTCCAATACCTCAATAATATCTTTGAGGGTGGCAATCGAGGATTCAGTCACACTTCCCAGGATATAGCCGGTAAGTTTCCGGTTACCAAACGGAACAAGAGTGCGCCGCCCGGTAATGGCCTGTTCGCGCAGGTGCTCCGGGACACGGTAGTGAAACGTTCGGTCCAGATAAAGTGGAATGGCGACTTCAATGATATGCACTTGGTGAGTAGTCATAGAGGGCTCAACTCGACTGTGCGAGGTGAGATCGGAGGCACTACCAATATTTTTTTGGCGGTTCGGTTTTACCCATCAGCGTGATTTCGCCGTCGATAATTTTGAACATATCGCCGACCTCATTCGTCCATGCGTCGCCCTCTTCCGGAGGATTGGGGAAAGATCGATGGCCCAGGAACATTTCCACCTCTCCGATATAACCAAACCAGTCCAATGAACCAGTCATCCATATACGCGTGTTAATTGACATCGTTATTTCTCCTTATGAAAGTCGTTCTTTAAAATCGTCATAACCAAAACTGCGAACCACCGTCAACTCTCCTGTTTCAGGTTCGAACGTACAGATATGCGGGAGTTGAATGCCATTGAACGTTGTCGTCTTGACCATGGTGTAATGGGACATGTCTTCAAAAGCGAGCCGGTCACCGGCTTTCAGCGGTTCTTCAAATGACCAGTCTCCGATTACGTCACCCGCCAGGCACGATGGTCCTCCCAAACGGTAGCTATGGGGTTTTTCGCCGGGGTCAAATCCGCCTGTGATGCCGGGGCGATAGGGCATCTCCAGGATGTCGGGCATATGACAGGTTGCGCTCACATCCAGAATGGCAATGGCCATGCCGTTATTGACCAGGTCAAGCACTTCACTGACCAGAATTCCGGTGCCGATGGCGACCGCTTCACCCGGCTCAAGATAGACTTCAACATCGTATTTTTCTTTAAAATAGCGGATCAGTTTCACCAATCCGTCAATATCGTAGCCCTCACGGGTGATATGGTGGCCACCGCCAAAGTTAATCCATTTCATCTGCGGCAGGAATGCTCCGAACTTGTCTTCAAACGCTGCTGCGGTTCGTTCCAGCGGTTCGAAAAGCTGTTCGCACAGTGTGTGAAAGTGCAGACCTTCGATTCCACGTAGCGACTGACCTTCAAACTCCGCACGCGGGATTCCTAAACGTGAATTGGCAGCGCAGGGATCGTACATCTCGGTGTGCCCTTCAGAGTGCTCCGGATTAACCCGCAGGCCGATGGATACCCGGCCAGCTTCTTTTTCCCACAACGGCCGGAAACGCTCCAGTTGACTGAAAGAGTTGAATACCAGGTGGTTAGAGATGCGAAGCAGTTCGATGACGTCGCTATCCTTGAAAGCGGCGGAAAAACTATGTACCTCCCGGCCGAATTCCTCCCGTCCAAGCCTCGCCTCCCAGGGTGAACTGGCGCAGACACCCTGGAGCGTCTGACGGATGAGCGGGAAAGTACTCCACATGGAAAAGGCTTTCATCGCCAGCAGGATTTTAGCGCCGCTGCGCTGTTGCACATCGTTCAGGATGGTCAGATTATGGCGCAGTCGCCCCAAATCAACCACGTATGCGGGTGAGGGGGACAGTTCCAGGATTTTTTCGACATCAATTCCGGTCATTATATCGCTCGATAAAAGTAGTGTAATAATTGTTGCTGCAGCACAGTCTGAATATCACGTCTGCTGCCCGGCGCGCAACGCACAATGACAATAGTGTCTCAATTTGATGGATAGACACGTTGTAATACTGATTTGTAGGAATAGTCTGACAGAATGTTGCGGTATTGTGACTTTATATATTTTTGAGCTAGAATCCGCAAAAATTAAAGCGTTGTTACGTCGTTAGGCGTAATGAACTGTTAGCGCAAATCAATAATGCGAGATACGTTAATTCAAGGAGACATGGCATGAATCTTAAAACAAAGGTAACTCTGGCGGTAGTGGCAAACTTCGCCTGCGCAATTATCACAATTACCGTTGCTACTCTGTTGAGTTCGAACAGTATTATGGGGAAAATGGTTGAAGAAAGCCAAGTGACATTGGCAAAGGATAACGCCACCAATGTCGAATCGTGGTTACAGGATAAGCTCGCGGTCATAGATGCTGGCGGTAAGAATCTATCCAAATATCCGGACAAGCCGCGGGAATATATAATTAATTTGACCAAGGTGCTTAATGAGGCGGGCCAACTCAGAAAGTTATATACCGGTTTTGAAGATGGTCAGGTCATCTATTCGGATGAGTGGGTGCCACCTGCCGATTATGATCCGCGCAAGCGCCCGTGGTATATCCAGGCCAAAACGCAGATGAAAGCATCTATTACCGAGCCGTTCATCAGCGCTTCCACCGGAAAGTTGATCCTTTCATTCATAAGTCCGCTTGTCAGTGACGGTAAACTCTTTGGTGTTCTTGGTTCTGATGTTGGCCTTGACTACCTCACCAAACAGGTGCTGGGTGTCAAGCTCGGTTCCAGCGGATACGCCTTCCTGGTTGACAAAGAGGGTAAAATTCTGGTTCATCCCAACCCTGATTACGTTATGAAAAAGAATCTGAAGGATGTCTCAGCTGGACTTGCTGATTTCAGCGCCAAGGCTGCCGGGGCGGAAAGCGGTCACACAAATTATATGCTTAATGGCGTAGAGAAGATGATGACATACGCAAAAGTTCCCTCTACCGGATGGTATTTATGCGTCACCGTTGATAAAGCGGATGTCTTTGCCCCGATAAAAAAACAGTTCATTACGCTTGTATTAATAGGGGGAGCACTGTTGATTATTGGTAGTGCCATCTTTGCATTTTTTGTTGGGAGGCTATTAAAGCCTCTCGGTCTTTTATACGACCGGGTAGCTGATGTTGCAGAAGGAGATGGCGACCTCACCAAGCGTATCGATGTCGGTGCCCGAAAAGATGAAATCGGCATGCTTGCGGAGAAAATCAACGATTTTATCGGCAACATTCACAGCATCATTGTCCAGGTATCTACTGCATCAACAACACTTACCAGCGATTCGGAAAAATTGAATTCCACCTCCGCGAGTATCTCGGCCGGTGCTGAGGAGGTTGCCGCCCAGACTGTCACC
>CAIRND010000010.1 GCA_903879825.1 uncultured Geobacteraceae bacterium | reverse complement strand
AGGAGGGCACCCATTCCCCACCCATCCTCCTGTAATACCCTTCAGTTGGTCATCATCAAGGTGGGAGGGCGCGGGGGGAATGATCAACGTTCGAACCTGATCGGTGTCCTCCACCACCCGGATCGATACGCCATCCGGAACACTCACACCTTCGGCGCCGAGAATTTTTGCCGGATCAGCCATCAATCTCTTTTTGAATTCCTCATCCTCCCAGCACCGGGCGATGATTTTCTGCATTGGGTTTTCTGCTGTTTTCATTTTTTTCTCCTTTTTTTAATGAGTTGTCATGCTTTGTCGAGGATATTGTGTGAAGAAGATATCCCGTTTCAATTACGCAGACCCAGGTCTATCTGGTTGACCTGCTCCCGCACATAGTTTTTGTCGTTTTCATTCAGCCGGCGCCAACCGTGAATCATGTCTTCGGCAACGATGGTGGTCTCCCGGCAGTAGAGCGGGTCGGGACGGTGCATGTCACCAGTACTCGCCTGATTATGGTAAAAACACCCCCCGCCGCACAGATACCGTGCCCAACAGGTGCGGCAGACAGGCAGGTTTTCCACCACCGCCCGGTGGTAATCGTTGATACCGCCTACTCGGTAGTTTCGAACATCCCCAAGCCGGACATTTTCAAGCCCGACAAAGCGGTGACAGGGATAGATGTCACCATTCACCGCCACCGCATGTAATCCACGACCGATACCGCAACCCGCGTGACGTTTGCGGCCATCAACCAGGCTGGCAAACCGTATCATATCATGCTTCGGTTGCTTGGGATCAAGATTCCTTTTCGAAATGGCTATGAACAACCGGTTCAACTCCTCCCGGCGATAGGCCAGCATCCGCTCGGCTGCCTCCGCTCGGATTATTGCACCGTCTCTGTTTGCCGCCCCCTTCAGTATCACCGGCGAAGCAGGCGACAGGTGGCAGTCGGGAAAACCGGCGTTCTCGATTCCTTTTCGAATCGCAGAGGGGTCGCTGCCCCCATAGACCGTGGCCCGGGCCACGAGCTTTGGAAAAACCTTGCGCAGCTTCTGTATGTTGGCGAAAACCCGGTTATAGGAACCCCGGCCGTTTTTGAAGGGCCGTTGGCGATTCTGGATTTCCGGAGGGCCGTCGAAGCTGATCAGTGGCTCGATGTTCTCCTCTTTCATAAAGGTGATGATCTTGTTCGTGATCAGGCTGCCGTTGGTGGTCATATTGAATACGATCTTCTTTCCCCTTGCTGTCGCCTGTTCTTTGGCATAGGCCACCACCTGCCGCATCAGGGTGAAATTCATCAGCGGTTCCCCCCCGAAAAAGCTGATATGAATCTTTTTTTCATCCAGGGAGTTCTCTATGAGCCAGTCCACGGCCGCAATGGCCGTTTCCAATGTCATTACTCCCCGTTTGCCGTATTCGCCGCCGTTGCCGTAGCAGTATGCACAGCGCATGTTGCATGCCTGGGTGAGAAACAGGGCGATGTTGACCACCGGAAGGTCGGAAGAAGCAGGCATCTCCCCTGCCGCCGGTGGATCGGTCGATTCCTTTTCAGAATCTTTGGTCCGCACAGCCAGCCCGCACCCCAGCAAAGCCTGCATCAGCCCATCGGGGATGAGCGTACCGGGGCTTGGCAGCATCCGCAGCATGGCATTCACCAGCGCTCCGCTGACAGGAACCGCCGCCATATCTGGCACCAGGAACAGAGAATGCTCGCCATTGCGCTCGACGATGTGGTGTTCTTTCAAGGTGACGTTGCCGTGATAGGTACGGCCGTTATATGTGATTTCATAGGGTCTGAACATTCAAAATACCTATACATTGGATGAGAAGTTATTATCATAGGATACCACCGAAATGTGCTGGGCAAAAGGGCATCCTTCATATTACCCTGAAAGTAGTTGACACTTTCTGCCGAGATGCCGGTATTCCGGCCAGCATATATGTATCTCGCCATTTCGCCTGGGAGCGCCGCACCCCAGT
>CAIRND010000009.1 GCA_903879825.1 uncultured Geobacteraceae bacterium | reverse complement strand
GTGTGAACGATGCGAGCGGTTTTTCTCCGATGAGAAGACGTAAGGCATCATTACGGTTTACTTTCAATCCGGCCAAAACAGGAGCCGTGGGAATACAGGTTTTGCGTCCAAGCCAGAGGCCCCAAACCGGATCAGCAAGTGCCGCTTCGATGTAACTCAACAAAATTCCGTCCCCTTCAAGGAGAACCCCAAAGGCCGCATCAGTAAGATATTGACGGTGGGTCAGGACGCAATCATTGTTGATCACACCACTCGCCCGCCGGGTCTTTTGAACAGTGTGATAATCCTGTAACCGCCTGACTGGTAAATCTTTTTTTACGCCATGACGCGGAATAGCAATGGCTGTCATTTTTACTTTTCCAAAAGAAGCCAACAACCCATGTTCTTCATCACTTCCACGAGAATACCCGAGCGCGGCGCAGCATATACCGGCAATGGCGCTTTTTGTCGGCATGAGCCCTGTATTACGGCGGTTGTACTGACTGTCGAAGCCCCACGATTGGAGCGGCCCCTCCAGCCGTAGAGCCAGAAAGGAATTATCAGATGACATGAGCCACCATCCCCTCAAGGAATGCTTTAAATCCAACGTCAGGAATAGCCTGCGCGTAGACGGCACCGACATCCCAGGTTTCAGTCAGTTTTGCGTATTCTGATTTAAGTAGCTCCACAGATTTTACGGCATACCCTTGTGACGGACGAAGCGCATTTTCAAAAGCGTTTATCAATTGAATCGGATGCCCTTTTTCGCGAACAACCCCAAGAACATACATAGGCAGCGTATTGCCGTTCATCGTATTTTTGCGAGCGCTGGGGATTGCTTTAATTGTTGCTTCTACAAAGGTGCGCACAACATTTTGACGTTCCTCCTTACTCAAACTCCCGAGGTGTTCGGCATCAGCGAGCATATCCAGATTTAAGGCTGCAAAGCGGTAATAGGTGGCGGAATTGAATTCCAGTGTGCTGGTCATGCCGGCACCAGACTCTCCCTTTGGTTGCAGGTCGTCAACTGCGGCGAAAAAATCAATTTCATTGTCAACCTTATGAGTGGATAGCGCATGTGAGAACATGGAGGCCGCTTCAACAGTCAGGGAGTGGTCACTTGCGACCATGCGCCCGAAAATCGAGATATCGGCAGCATCCTTGAGCGACTTCGCATCAATGGCCTTCAATGCTTTTTTGGCATCATTTGTCTCGCAATACGCTTTGGCAATTGTTTCCAGTTCAAGTGGGGACATGAAGTAAAGTGTCGTGGATTTTACCTTGTCAGTTGATTTAGCATCCAGCTTCACCAATGCATCAATGACTTTCTTAGCTCCTTCTTCGGCATCAGCTATAGAGAGACCGGCAGATAGCATTTCTTTAACAAGTGGTTCGAACATCAACCGGGTCCGCTCACCTTTAAATTGCTCAGGCATAATCTCCTTCGCCATCTCACGAATCGCTCTTTTCCACGACTGACTCGATACCCGTGCTCGCTGGACGCCACCGAAGATGGCGGTCTTGGGTGAATTAAGGTCGTCACGATTAAGGCAGGCGACAGGGACGGATTGGATGATGTGCAGCTCCAGATGTTTCATGGTTGTATCTCCTTTTGTGAGTATATTTTGAGTATCTAAAGGTTGACTGGTGCAAGCAGCATCAGGCCAAAACCAAAACCCTTGGCGCTGCCGATGCCTGATTGATAGCTTTCGATAAATTTCGCCCGATCCGTCACTTCCAAAACTCCACGAAACTGAACTCCGCCATGATAGCCGCTCTGCCCCTTCTTGCGAAAATGACTTTCCACCATCGGGCTGATTTCAAGCGGTTTTTCCTCTAAAATGCGGAATCCGCCAGACACATCCAGACCCGTTTCCTTGTCCCTACGTCGAACGTCACCTTTGCGGACAAGCCATGCTCGCAGTTCATCCGGCTTTACCAGCGGCACGCGCTTTCCGCGTTTCCTCTTACCGTTGTTACCGAAAATCTGCTCACCGTTGCTATCTCTCTGCACTACTGCTCTCACCGGGTTTGCCCGCAGATCAAAAGCGTAATACTGATGAGACAGAAAAGAAGGTGATATTTCCTTGATGGCAAAGCCTTCAGCAGGGCACCATTGCGGTTTTACAGGTTTTTTATTTGCCAACACCCAAAAGCGATACGCTCCTTCCAATAGATCAATTCGCGTCAGGAAATCCCTGCTGGCATCCGGCTGATCCGGATAGCACTCCCACAACATCTTGTGCCACGCGTAGACGTCTTCATATACTCCGGCATTACGAACAGTTTCCGCATCAACTTCCAAACGGGCAAGCCAGTTCATACAACCTCCTCGGTGGGCGGTACCACTCCCGGTGTCCAGAATGCAGCGGCCCATTCGGTCTTTGTTCGATCACTCCAGTATTTCAGATCAGTTTCAAGTTTTTCATAATTGATTGGTACACCCAGTGATTTTGCCATGAGGAGGATTCTCAGCATTCTGTCGTGTAATTCTTTTCCAGCTTCTGCGCTAAGAAGATGCTGAAAGCGACGTTCAGTGGGGGTCAGTTTATTGTCATCACCCCTTTTGTCGCCCCGCTTCTGCTCTATTGTTTTGCAGGTGGTACCAAAATTTCCGACTGAAGTTGCTTCGGGATGGGTAGCAAACAGGCCAACGACAAACGAAGAGACATCATTGTCAATCGCCACTCCAATCCGGCTGAGTGCAGGCCAGGCACGGTGTTTTTTGTTGTCCACAAGTATGCACCGAAGATCGGCCATCATTCCCCGGTTGTCCTGACACGTGCGAAGTCGATCGAGAAGCCAGCTCATACTTCATCCTCCTTGGTTTCTTTTGTCTCTGCTTCAGGTTCGTCTTTTGTTGTTGTAAGTTTCTGCCACCCTTTAACAAAAGCTCTCATCTGCCGTGACGTTTCCTGTCCGCAGGCAGTTCGGAAGGCATCGCAGGCGGTAGCAAAGAGCATCTTCCGCCACTCATCCCGGGTGGTTATGGCATAATCCGTTCCAATGGATTCAATATGGGTCATCAAAAGGGTCAGATTTTTTTCGACCGTTGTCCAATAATGGCTGGTTGCAATGGTGTGGAGCTTTACTTTCATGGCTCCTTTACTCGGACCGGCACCTTTGAGCCTCCCCTCCCAGCCACCATCAATTTCCAATCGATATGTTTCAATTGCCCAACCAAGACGGCTTGCGGTTGATTCGGCGTTCTTTACCTCCGTTTCATATATTACCGTTCCTTCAACCGAACGTAATCCTGAAGGGATGTGAAATATTGATTCAGCTGTATCAACAATCGTGGCCTGATCACGTGCTAAAGCAGCAATAACCAGATCACATCCATCACCATCCGGAACGGCTTTAAGGCATAAAGGGCCCCCTGTCCCTTCGGCACCGCGTTTGACAACAACTGCGGCAAGCTCACGCCAGAAGGCTTTTGCCGGTCTATAGGGCAGTAATGTCCGCTCTTCTTTTTTTCCGATGGCTCTGATTATTACCGTAGCGGTTGGTTCCGGCGGAAAACCATCCGTAAAAGGAGGATAAGCGAATCCATCTCCCAAGAGCATGCAATCACCAGACGGGTGGAGACGGATAAGGCGTGTCATTGGCACCAATCTGCCAATATATGTGGCAGTGGCATTCTCTATAAACGCTGAATCAGAAAGTGAGGTTGGCGGCATTTCCCAAACAGGTTTCCCAAGATCACGGTCAGCATAACTGAATTTAACATCATCAAAATTTGGCAAATTGAGGTGGATGGTTGTCTGAATACTGTTCCCGCGAAGAAAAGCATGAATCATTGAGGCAGGGACACAGGGCCCGTCTTTTGACGATTTCCCGCTTTGTGTGCCGTTCCAGTGGACCTGAGAGATTAACCCGCCCGGTGAGAAGCATTGAAAAGTAAGCATGGAAATGACGGTTTCACTGATTGAGATGGTACGATCGTCACCCATTCCACCATGGTCAAATAAAGTAGAATTATTCCCTGTGGCAAATGAAAAATTGAGTTTTGATACTGGCGTCCAATCATCGGTACTTATTTCCAAACCGTCATCAACTAATCCTTTAGAAAGCCCGGCCACCTGCAACCACGGTCTTTCCTGGTGAAACAATTCAAACCAATCTTTCCACACTGTCAGATACTTGAACGCTGCATCTGGCAGACGTTTCGGCACCTCGCACCATTCGTCATAATCCTTTGGGCCATCCAGAGCGGCATGGGCAACGCAGATAAACAGCCGCATCAAGGCAACCCGCTCATGGGGGCGCACCGCCAGATCGGCGAACGTGTCCCCTTCTGTCAGTACTGAACAGAGACTGGCCAATTCTCTTTCGCCCGCTCTGTTTACAACCGGTATCCACGGGTCAAAGGCAACATTCATATTTCCTCCTGTCCTGATGTCTTTTCGATTGCCAGACCTAAATCGTCACAATATCTAAGCCGGATTCCATTTTTCAGTCCCTTTACTTCTACAATTTCATTTTCGGCAACGATTCCAATACTCTGTTCTCCGTAGAGATATGTAGAGAAGGCAAGGCAGATTTCTACTCGATCAAACAGATGTCGTGGAACTCTGATCAAGTTCTTGTGGATACTCTGTGCGACAGACAGCAGGTAATCGTCACCTCCGATGTATCCGCTGGTTCCATCAACAAACACGACCTCCGAATTTGCAAAAGATCGGCAGAGTACCAGCACAACGGTGGGCATCTCGTTAAGACGCGTCTGACCCCCCTCTTCATCATTCAATGCCACCTGCCAGATATTGGCGTTTCGATGAGCCATCATTTTTTTC
Source organism: uncultured Geobacteraceae bacterium (assembly GCA_903879825.1). GTDB lineage: Bacteria > Desulfobacterota > Desulfuromonadia > Geobacterales > Pseudopelobacteraceae > JACRCG01. Next base: position 16,035 of record CAIRND010000009.1, on the reverse strand, counting down.
GCCGAATCAGTTCCAAACCAATCACAAGAAAGTTTCTGCCAGGCATCCGGCTCATCATCACGCTCTTCGTAGGTTGCTTCAATGAGTGAGCGAATATGTTGCGGGACAATTATGTCATTCTGTTTTTTCCAAACATCCAGTGATCGCATCAATATGTATGGATCATACACAAACGCCTTGTTCCCCAGATCCTTCCTGATTTCCTGAGGTGTCATGTTCCTGAAGTCGTCAAGAGACTTTGATTCTTCAATAACGCAGATACGTGCCGCATCAACCGACCGGTATTCCCGCTCGTGCCGCCAGAGCCGCCCGATACGTTGCAACAGCATATCGGTGGGAGCCAGTTCAGTTATCAGGAGATCAGCGTCGAGATCGACACTCTGTTCGACCACCTGAGTGGAGACGAGGATTGAGCCGCATCTACCTTCACCAGCTTTGCCAAATAGTTTCATCCATTTATCTTCAATTTTTTCTCGCTGACAGAAAGGGAACCGTGAATGAAGAAGGCCAACGGGGAAATCAACATCTTTAAAGAGATTGAATTGCTGCTGCGCCGCGCCCACAGTATTGCAAATCCAGAGCACCGCTCCGCCGTCACGCGCAACCCTGATGGCTTCGTCTGAAGCGGTATCTGCGGTTATGAATTCAACCGTGACGGTGCGGGGTTTTGGGGGAGTTGCTGCCACTGGTTTAAAGGCTCGACCTTCATTACGACCTGAGATGAGTGGATAAGGGCAATCGGCTTCATCCACATCACATTCCAAAAGAGAAACCATCTGCGCCCGCCGCTTTCCCGTGAGGGTTGCAGACAGGATTATCACCGTGCAGCCCAACCCTTCCAGGGTCGTGATTAGTTTGTCTATCAGCGTCCCGGTGTAGAGATCGTAGGAATGTATTTCATCGAGAATTACAACTTTACCGGCGAGGGCAAAATGCCGGACAAAGAAGTGTTTTGCTGCAACGACACCAAGCAGAGCCTGATCAACGGTGCCTACTCCAAAAGGTGCAATCAAGGCCCGTTTCGCCGACGAAAACCAGTCCCTCCCGGCTCGAGCATCTTCGTGAGCTGATCCATGCGTCACAGTGAATGAGGGTGAAATATCGGGAGCCGCTTGCATCAGCCAGGAATTCCCATGAATAAGACGGCTTGAGGATGAGTCTGTGGTGATATTCTGCAAGAACTCATTCATTCGTAAATGGATTCGATTACTTGTCGCCTGTGTGGGCAGGGCAAAGTATATGCCACTCGCTTTTCCGGCTGCCATCAGTTGATATGCAGCTCCAAGCGCGGCTTCGGTCTTTCCCATGCCCATTGGAGCTTCAATAGCGTAAACTCCAGGACCAGAAATAGTGACAAGTGCTTTTGACTGCATATCATTGGGCAGGAAACCAAAAAGAGATTTGAACGGAAGGTTTTTGATAATGGCTGGAGGAGTAAAGCCAATTGTATCGAGTGCTTTTCTTGCTATGGAAGAGATATCAACAGCCTCCTCTCTCCGCTCTGCAGAGAAAAAAGACTCATCTGAACCTATCCAATCAGAAACAGATACAAGTCCTGCAAGCCACCAGAGCACAGGCGAATCATTGGGCATGGTGAAGTCAGAGCTTTCAGCCTTGAAATAATTCCAAATATCAAGAGCACAATTTTGGCGTTCATCATCCCATTGAATGCCACTACCTGTTTCGCTGACGTTTTTAAGAGAGGGGGGTTTGATGCCTCTGGGATTGGGGAGGAATTGAATTTTACCGTGATGCGCACCAAGTAACGCTGCCAAGTGCATTGCAAGGTTTTTTGTAATTCCTTGTTGAACGAAGAAATCCTGGGTTGCTGAATGTGATACTTTTGCGTGATCCGCTTCAGTTCCGGTATCCCAGCAACCATTGCGGGCAACGTTCACCAATTCGTGATCTTTAAGCCATGCTTCGCACTTTCGCTGAAAGCCAGGAGTAATTTTGCCAAGGTCATGAAGAGCCGCAAGTGCGCCTACTGCCGATGACTCCAACTGAAACCGCTCCAGTATTTCGGGTACGTTTTCTGCGATGCAACGAGCCACACAGCCAACATTCACCATGTGATCGTAAACGGATAAACCAGGCATTCCATCCACTGTAGTTTTAGCCCAAAAGCGATGCATCACACCCTCCCCACACGCTACGAAAAAGGACCCTATCATACAAATCACACGTAAAATAGTATTTAATAAATTAACATAATTCAATACACACTATTACTTATATTTTGTGGCCTCCGGGAAAGCCTACACATGTAGACACAAAACCAATCGCATAAAGGCCTGATGTGACAATTCACAGAACAAAAAAAAACACCTCCCGAATTACCGGTTGGTATTTTTATCTAATTTTAATAATTATAGCGTAAAATCCCCCTCAATCCACCTTTCATAAAGGGGGAGGCTTTTGACGTTACCCCACTTCAAGAAAGGGGGAGGCTTTTGACGTTACCCCACTTTATGAAAGGGGGGCAAGGGGGGATTTGCGCTGTTGGATTTCAGCAAGGCTTCGGATGTATCAGGCAGTCAAGGCAAATCCCCCTTTCATAAAGGGGGAGGCTTTTGACGTTACCCCACTTTACGAAAGGGGGGCAAGGGGGGATTTCTTATATTGAATTTCAGCAGCAAGACCACAGTTATAACAGACCGTTACGGCAAATCCCCCTCAATCCCCCTTTCATAAAGGGGGAGGCCTTTGACGTTACCCCACTTTAAGAAAGGGGGGCAAGGGGGGATTTAGCCTTTTACTTCCCCAGCGCCTTCTCAATCTTATCGCACAGAGTTTTCAGCACCTTGATACGGGCATAATATTTATCGTTGGCCTCCACCAGCGTCCAGGGGGCAATTTCAGTACTGGTGCGGTCGATCATGTCACAAACCGCCCGTTCGTAGTCGTCCCATTTCTCCCGGTTGCGCCAATCTTCCTCGGTAATTTTATAGCGCTTGAAGCCGATTTTCTCACGCTCTTTGAAACGCTTCAGCTGTTCTTCTTTGGTGATGGAGAGCCAAAACTTGACGACGACCGTTTTATTGCGCACCATCTGCTCTTCAAAATCGTTAATTTCTCCATAGGCCCGCATCCAGTCGTTCTGCAGGCAGAATCCTTCGACCCGCTCAACCAGAACGCGCCCGTACCAGGTTCGATCAAAGATGGCAAAGCGATTTTTACGGGGGATGCTGCGCCAAAAACGCCACATATAGGGCTGGGCGCGTTCTTCTTCAGTCGGCGCTGCGACGGGAATAACGCGGTATTGACGGGCATCAAGCGCCTGAATAATCCGCCGGATGCTGCCCCCCTTTCCGGCCGCATCGTTGCCTTCAAAGGCCACCACAACCGACAGTTTTTTAAAATCAGGGTGACGGGTTAACAGGTTCAGCCTGCCCTGATATTTTTCCAGTTCACTTTCAAATTCAGCTTTTTTAAGTTTTTTGGACATATCCAGCGTCTGGAGAATCAGCAGATTATCGATAGTCGGCATAAGCGGAGGAATCGGCACAACGTTGCGGGGTGGCTCGGGGGCATCGAGGCGCTGACGCATGGCGCCCAGAATTGCCGTGCCGATGGTCAGATAGCGATAGCGGGGATCGGTGCCCTCAACGATTGTCCAGGGAGATTCTGCGGTGCTGGTTGAACGGAGCATCCGTTCGGATACTTTGCGGAATTTATCATACTGCTTGTAGTGATCCCAGTCGGTGTCGGTAACTCTCCAACGGGTCGTGGGATCTTTTTCCAGACGTTTTAGGCGCTTTTTTTGTTCATCTTTTGACAGATGCAGCCAAAACTTGAGTACCAGTGCACCTTCATCACAGAGCATCTTTTCAAAGCGGATGATCCGCTCCAAGCGCTGATCCAGTTCAGCATTCTTGATTGAACCATAAACATTTTCAACCAACGGTGCCGAATACCAGGTACCAATAAACACGCCGACTTTGCCACGGGGGGGGAGTACTCGCCAGTAACGCCACATTTGTGGTCGTTCCAGCTCTTCATCGGTCAGATCACGCAGAGCGTGAGTTTCGATATGGCGGGGGTCCATCCATTCGTTAAGCAGGTTGACTGTTTCACCTTTGCCGGCACAATCGACTCCGGCCACCAAAATGATGACCGGAAATTTCTTCGATTGGGCCAGATCAAGTTGGGCATCAAGCAACCCTTCGCGCACACCGGGAATTTCCTTCTTCCAGACCTCTTTGCTGATCCTGTGCCCCAATTCGGCGGATTCAAACATGATGCCCTCCCGGTATGCTTTCTAACTGTGGTCTATTTACCCGCCAGATCCTTTGACTTGAGACAGGCGGTCTCAACGGCATTCATTACTATACCCCGAAAACAGCCGATTTCAAGGGCATGCAGGGCTGCGATGGTCGTACCACCGGGCGAGGTGACCTTTTCCTTCAACAGGGCCGGATGTTCTCCGGTTTCTGCCACCATCCGCGCCGCACCAAGCACTGTCTGGACAGCCAGTTGTGATGCGACATCCCGTGGCAGACCGTTTTTGACACCGGCGTCAGAGAGCGCCTCGATAAAGGTAAATACGTAGGCTGGCCCGCTGCCGGAAAGCCCGGTAACGGCATCCATTAACTTTTCATCTACAGAGACGGCAATTCCTGTCATGGCAAAGACCTGACGGGCCAGATCGAGATCATCGGCATTCGCTTTGCGACCCGGGCAGACAGCGGTTGCTCCTGCACCGATCAAGGCAGGTGTATTGGGCATTGCGCGGATGACACGACAACCGGGAACCAGATTGGCCTCAATCTTTGTCGTCGGTATGCCGGCCATAATTGAAATAACCAGCTTATCGGGCGTGATAGCCCGTTCAATCAGGTCAAGAACGCTGTCGGCCTGCTGCGGCTTGATAGCAAGAACAATCACCTCGCCCCACTGTGCCGCCTCAGCCGCATCAGCTACGATCCGCACATTTTTGGGAAACATTTTCGTGAGCTCATCCCGCCGTTTGGGGCTGATTTCAGCAACACATATTCCAACGCCCACATCTTCACGCAACAGGCCCCGCATGATCGCTTCAGCCATATTGCCGCCGCCGATAAAGGCAATTTTACGTATATTCATCATCTCGATTCCTCCCGATAATTACTGAATGACACTGCTTCTCGTTACCAGAGCGACACCAGCGCAGATCAGACAAATCCCCGCCCAGCGAACGCCGCTGACCTGTTCTCCAAGATACCACTGCGCCAGAAAGGCGACCACAAGATAGCTGCACGCCTGAAGAGGCAGGGCGACAGAGAGATCTTCCCACGACAGCACCGCCAACCAGAGACCAAAATAGACCGCCTGCAATGCGGTACCGAAAATCAGGCGCCAGTTGCTCAACGCTTTGAATACGGTATCGACAATCTGCCGCAGGTTCATCGCCGATATATCGCCAGCGCTCTTCATTCCTTGCGTTAAAAAAATGTCACCAATGGCTCCAGCGGTTATTGCTATCAGCATGACGACCAGCGTCTTTATCATTTTACCTCTCCACGATAATTTTGTACCGGTATCTGTAACTCAAGCAACCGTTTCCTGACGAGCGGACTGGTGATGGCAGCCAACTCTTCCTGATGGCGATAATCCGGCATCAGGCGACTGATCTCGGCATCAGGCAGAATTCCGGGGTGAAAATAGATTTCCGTGACACCGTCCTTGAGCCCTTCAATGATGTTGAGGATATATTCCTCCGTCATCCGCCCCGAATTAAGCACCCCTTTGACCTCGGCAGCGTAGGAAATACCCAACCGGTCAAGCTCTGGTCGGGCATGATCGGCCAGAAAGCCGAAGATCAGTTTTTCGAGATACTTACCGAGTTTTCGCTCCTGATCAAACTGCAGGTTATGGGAGAGACGTTCATTGGACAGACGAAAGCTGGTAATGCCATAGCGGGGCATTAACTCGGCCAGAATCCTGAACACCGTTGGATGCATATGTATGTTCAGGTGACCATCTATATGCGTCAGGTTGATACCGGCATCACGCACCTTTTTAATCTGTGCCTCTATCTCCCGTTTCAGCTGGCAGTAAAGTCCACGGTCAAAAAAGTAACGAAAACCGGCACCGACGGGATTAGTGGTAAAGTTACCTGAAGTATCGACAAGACCCGGCAACTCTGCTGCCGGCAATACGCTGCGGCCCTGGACCAGCGTCAGATGCAGACCGATCTGGAGACCGGGGTTGCGCCGCGCAATAGCGACCGCATCGTCAAATGCCCCCGCACCGGCCATGATCGAAGCGCCAGTCAAAAGGCCGTTCTTCCATGCCTGCTCAACCGCCCGGTTGACGCCGCGGGAAAGCCCGAAGTCGTCAGAGGTAATAACCAGCTGTTTCATTTACAATCCGAGCAGGATTCTTTGCGTTTGCGCATGTACTGCAGGTACTGTTTCCCCTCTTTAAGCAGCTTGCGCCGCTCGTCACCATCAATCAGCATCCGGCCGATACTGCGGGCGATATACTTCGGACGGAAATAAAATTTGTTATAAAATTCTTCCACCGAATTAAAAATCTCGGTATTGGATAGGTTGGGATAATTGATGACACACTTCTGGTGGCCGCTGGCATCAAGGAAACTACTCGAAGAAATCCATCCCTCCCGTATGCAGAGGTCATAGAATTCAGTGCCGGGATAGGGCGAAGCCAGAGAAGCCTGAATTGAATTGAGATCAAGCTGTTTGGCAAATTCAATCGTCTGGCGGATGGTGTCCTTCGTCTCGCCCGGCAAGCCCATAATGAAGGCACCGTGAATGGACAACCCCAGCTTTTTACAGTCTTTGGCAAACTGAACCGCCTGGGCAACCGTGGCCCCTTTTTTGATGTTTTTCAGAATCTGGTCATTGCCGCTTTCAAAACCGACCACTACATGCCGCAACCCGGCCTCGCGAAGGGTTTTTAATGTTTCGTAATCAGTATTGGCGCGGGCGTTGATTGTCCAGGAAATACCAAGCGGCTTGATCAACCCGGCAATGTCCCGAGCATGCTTCCGGTCAGCAGTAAAAGTGTCGTCATCAAATGAGAGTTCGCGCATTTCGGGGATGTTATCCACAATCCACTTGATTTCCTCATAGACATTCTGAGGAGAGCGAACCCGCATGGAACGGCCGGAAAAGGTTTGCGGCCAGAGACAGTAAATGCAGTGGGAGGGGCAGCCACGACTGGAATAAATGGAAACGTAAGGATTTTTAAAATGTGGAATAACATATTCCGAGATCGGCAGATCCCGTTTATAGATCGGCGCCACAAACGGAAGTGCGTCCAGATCAGAAATGGGCGGACGGTCGGGAGTATGAACAATCTGCCCGTCTTTAAAATAACTTATGCCGTCCACCCGGTTCCATTCACGTCCTTCACAGAGCTCTTTGGTGGTGTAATCAAATTCGCCGCGACAGACAATATCGATAATTCCGGCCCCTGCACGCAGAGAATCTTCCGGCAGGACGGAGACATGCGGTCCGGTTAACACGGTGACAATCCCCGGCTTAAGCTCTTTAATGCGACGGGCTGTTTCAATATCGATCTGTAGCGTTGGTGTGGAGGTGTACATTACCACCATATCAAAATCCAGTGCGATAGCGAGGCACTGCTCAAGATCAAATTTTTGCACCGGGGCGTCAACGACACGGCTCCCCTCGATCATTCCGGCAGGAAAACAGAGCCAGGTAGGATACCAGAAGGACGTCACTTCACGGGAAGCCTGATAGCGGGCACCGGCACCGCCGTCAAAGTCTTCAAAAGTTGGTGGGTTTAAGAAAAGCGGTTTCATTACAGCTCCTTGCCTACAATAAATAGTGGAAACACATAGCAGGTATTCAGGCGTAAAGTCAAGATTTACCCGGTTTACAATTCAAAAAAGAGTGCCCCGGAGCATTCCTGAGCCTGTTTCCATCAATACTGGCTTAAGAAATTATTTTCCTTGCCCGCCCAAGTGTGATAGGTAGTCAGCGGCGTTTATACATCCGGCTGGCACAATGCCAGCAGACCAAAGGGAGAACAAAACATGAGCAGCAAAAAATCAGAGTTAACATTCAAATACGTGTTCAATTACGGTTACAACCCAACGTACGTAAACGGTGCCCAGGGAGGCTTTTCACCGCGCGGCGAAATGGTAATCAACTTTTATCTGGAGCGCCAGCCACTGCCGGATGCCATCTCCCATGAGATCACTCCGGAAGGTGCTATTGGGCGGGAAACCGGCGTAGAGCCAAAAGACCTGGCCAGCAGCATGGTGCGCTTCGTCGATACCGGTGTGGTTATGAGTTACGAAAATGCCAAGGTTTTTCACGCCTGGATGGGAGACAAGCTGCGGGAAGTTGAAGAAATGCACAAGGCCCGTACCGAGTTCGAACAATCTGAAGCCGGCGGCCAGGCATAATTAAAGACAGGCAGAGGGGGCAGGTACATGCGGTCAAAAGAAATCGTACGAGTTGCGTCACTTTTTGTGACCGCATTTTTCCTGTCCGGCCTCACTACCTCTGCGGACGCTTTTCCGATTCCGGAGCGGTTGGAATTTGAGCTGTCCTATGGCGGAATAACTGCCGGACGTGCTGTCCAGGAAGTCAAGCGGGATGACACTGATGTTCATATTGTTTCAACCGCCCGATCGGCAGACTGGTTACGGTTCTTTTTTCCGGTTGATGACCGGATTGAATCATTTTTGATGGCCGGCACTCCTCCATCAGACATTGGCACCCCCCGTCTGTATCAGGAGCGCAAACATGAAGGCAAAACGATAACCAATCGGGAAGCACGCTTTGATCGTCAAAAACTTGAAGTAACAACCATTGACCATCGCAAAAAGAGCGAGAAAAAGAATATCATCACCAACCGGACCTACGACACCCTCTCCAGTTTTTACTACTTTCGCACCATTCCGCTGCAAGTCGGAATGTCGTATTTTATAGACATTTATGACTGCAGCAGATTGTGGAACACTGAAGTCAAGGTACTGCGTCGGGAAGAGCTCGTCACCCCTCTGGGCCGATTTAAAACGATAGTAATTCATCCGCTGTTGAAATCTGAGGGTATTTTTTCCCGAACGGGAGATATGTTCATCTGGCTGACAGATGATGACCGCAGAATACCGGTGCAGATGAAATCAAAAGTTATTGTCGGAAGTATTACCGCCACCCTCACGGGGGGCAGTTACTGGCCGGACAAAAAGTGAACGGCTCTTATTTTGGGTTCGCCACAATAAAAAGCAGGTGCGGATCACGCAGGTATCATCCGGCTCAGGAGCTTAGTTTATGATTATTTTCAAAGGCGTGCACAAATGGTTCAAAAACCTGCACGTACTAAATGACATCAATCTGCATGTCACTCCCGGTGAAGTGCTGGTGGTATGTGGCCCTTCGGGCTCCGGCAAGTCAACCCTGATCCGGACCATTAATCAGTTGGAACCGATCAGCGAGGGCTCGCTGATCGTAGACGGCATGAATCTCTCGGACAAAAAGACTGATCTTAACAAATTGCGGGCAGAGGTCGGCTTCGTTTTTCAGCAGTTCAATCTGTATCCACACCTTTCGGTTATCAGCAATATCACCCTGGCTCCGACAAAAATTCGGAATATTCCGAAGAAAGAAGCGGAAGAACAGGCGATGGCACTGCTTACCCGCGTCGGCTTGGCAGAAAAACGGAATGCCTACCCTTCACAGCTTTCCGGCGGCCAGCAGCAGCGGGTGGCAATTGCCCGGGCACTGGCGATGAAACCCCGTATTATGCTGTTCGACGAACCAACGTCGGCCCTTGATCCCGAGATGATCGGCGAGGTTCTCTCTGTCATGAAAGATCTGGCCCTCTCCGGTATGACCATGATTGTGGTAACCCACGAGATGGGCTTTGCTCGTGAAGTAGCCCACCGGGTGGCCTTCATGGCGGATGGAGTTATTCTGGAAGAGGCACCCCCGGAAGTTTTTTTCCTGCAACCGCAGCATGATCGTGCCAAACAGTTTCTGCGACAGCTTCTGACGCCAATGCAGTCGGAAGGCATCTAACCTGACTTTTTCATCAGACAACAAGGAGATAATACAATGAAGAAACTGGCAACACTCTGTATACTTTTGGCTCTGACGACAGTAACCGCCACGGCCGCCCTGGCCGGAGACACACTGGCTGACGCGAAAAAAAAGGGGGTGCTGGTTGTCGGCTGCAAAGATTCGCTTCCCCCCTTCGGATACATTGATGAAAAAAGCCGGCAGATTGTCGGTTACGACATTGATTTTGTTAACGCCATTGCAAAAAAAATGGGTGTTAAGGTTGAGCTCAAGCCGGTAACCTCGGCAAGTCGTACACCGCAACTGCAGGAGGGTCACATCGACATTATTGCCGCAACCATGACTAAAAATGCCGAGCGGGCCAAAGTTATCGATTTTAGCCATACCTATTTCTTTACCGGTCAGAAATTCATTACCAAAAAGGGAGCTATCAAGAGCCTGAAGGATCTGGAAGGCAAAAAGATCGGCACCGCCAAAGGCTCAACGTCCGAGCAGAATGTAAAGAAGGCTGTTCCTTCCGCGTCCGTACTGTCGTTTGACGATTATCCCCAGGCATTCCTGGCGTTGCAGCAGGGTAAAGTTGCAGCGGTCACCACCGACGAAGCCATTTTGGCCGGCATACTCGCCAAAGCCCCCAACAAAGCCCAGTTTGAAATCCCCACCATACAGATTTCCGATGAGCCGTATGGTCTCGGTATGCGTAAAGGTGACACAAACTTTGTCAATTTCGTCAATAAGACCATTATTGAAATGGAAAAGAATGGCGAGGCCAAGGCAATTTTTGACAAATGGTTCGGCCCAAAAACCCAGTACCACCTGAATCGCACATTCAAGATCAGCGCAGACAAATAAGATAAAAAACAGACAGGGTTCCCCGTGCTCACATACACATTCGACTGGTCAATCATAACCTCCGGGCAGTATTTTGACTGGTTGGTTTCCGGGTTGCTCACGACACTTAAACTGTCGGCGATATCCATTGTACTGGCTTTCATACTGGGGCTCATAATTGCCGTTATGCGCATGTCACACAACAGGCCGGTACGCTGGTTTGCCCTCGCCTACCTGGAGTTTTTCCGTAACACCCCGCTTTTGGTTCAGCTATTTTTCTGGTATTTCGGCTCATACAAAATTTTACCTACGGCGGTAAACGACTGGCTGGTAAGTACAAATTTTGAATTTGCCGCTGCCGCCACGGCCCTCACCATCTATACCTCTGCTTTTATCGCGGAAGATATTCGTTCCGGCGTTCTGTCCATTCCGAAAGAACAGATGGAAGCATCCCGCAGCGCCGGTTTCTCTTATCTGCGTTCAATGCAGTATATCATCCTGCCACAGGCGGTGCGTATCACGATCCCGCCGCTGGTAAACCAGTTTCTCAATGTGGCTAAGAATTCGTCATTGGCGATGACCATCGGCGTTATGGAAATGACCTATCAGGCTCGTCAGGTGGAGAGCTACACCTTTAAAGGCTTTGAGGCTTTTACCGCCGCAACGGTCGTCTATCTGGCTCTCTCGATCATCATAACTTCGTTGGTTAACCTCTATAACGAAAAAGTCCTCAGCGTCCACAAGGCCACCTGACATGGAACCGTTCTTCAATTTTTCGGTCATATCCGATAATTTCACTTATTTCATGATCGGCCGTTTTCCCCACGGACCGCTCGGCGGGGTTGGGCTGACGCTCTATCTGGCGGTTGCTTCCTGCATCCTCTCTTTCTTTGGCGGCATGATTCTGGGTTTGCTCAGTATTTCACGTTTCCGCGCTGTGCGCCTTCCGGCGCTGGCTTTTATCAATCTGGTGCGCGGCATGCCGCTCCTGATGGTCATCTTCTGGATGTATTTTTTGATGCCGGCTCTGTTTGGCAAAGTCGCCGAGAATAACACCGTCATCATGGCGCTAACCCTCTTTACCTCGGCCTACATGTCACGCATCGTCGTGGCGGGCATCGAAGGCATCCCCAAAGGACAGACCGAAGCGGCACTCTCTACCGGGCTCTCCTCCTGGCAAGTCATGATTTATATCGTGTTGCCTCAGGGCATGCGCAATATGATCCCTTCGTTTGTCAACCAGTTCGTCTCGCTCATCAAGGATACTTCACTGGCTTTTATCGTCGGCGTATCAGAGATGACCCACGTTGCAACGCAAATCAATAACCGCACCATGGCCTTCCCAACCGAAATTTTCATTTTCATCGCCTTCGTTTACTTCATCCTTTGCTACGCCTTTACCAGCCTCTCCCGTTGGCTGGAAGGACGTTTATCATGGTCGAAAGCGATGTAAGCATGCCTCCCGAAATTCTTCTGCCACTCCTTTTCGCTGCCGCCTTTGTTGCCGGCCTGGTTGACTCCATCGCCGGCGGCGGCGGTCTGATCACCGTTCCGGTCCTCATGGGCATCGGCCTCCCCCCTCAGGTTGCGCTCGGCACCAACAAGCTCCAGGCATCATTCGGCTCCGGCAGCGCCATGCTCCATTTTGTGCGGGCAGGCACAGTTAAGCTGAGCGATTGCTGGAGCGGCATTCTCTGGACGGCAGCGGGTGCGGCACTCGGTGTCTGGGCCGTGCAGCTTCTCGATGCAACGATCCTTAAGCAGATGATTCCCTGGCTGCTGGCGACCATCGCACTCTACACTCTCCTTTCACCCCGGCTTGGCGCGGCAGACTCTCACGCCCGCATGAATGGAGCTCTGTTCTACCTGCTGTTCGGGCTGGCTATTGGATTTTATGACGGTTTTTTTGGGCCGGGAACCGGTTCGTTCTGGACAATGGCGCTCATGATGCTGCTCGGCTACTCGATGATGCGGGCCACCGCGGCCACCAAGGTCATGAACTTTACCAGCAATTTTGTAGCGCTGATCTTTTTCCTGTCAGTCGGTCAGGTACGCTTCGTCGAGGGGATTGTGATGGGGGTCGGACAATTCATAGGGGCTCGGGTCGGGTCAAAACTGGTCATAAAGCGGGGCACCGCCTTTATCAGGCCGGTTTTCATCACGATGGTGCTGGCACTGGTCGGACGACTGATCTATCAGAATTTCAAGTAGTTTTGGAGAAGTACTCTCCCAATCCCCCGCGAGAATGTTCATCGTCATGACAATGAGTACACAGGTTTTCCCAGTTTGAGCCATCGGGCGGATTGTTGTGGTGGTTGCCGTCCTTATGGTGAACGGTCAACAAATTGATGCTGGCAGAGTCGAATTCACGAGCACATTTGGCGCAAATGGCACCATTGATTCTGAGCGATTTCGAGCGGTAGTTTTCATTACTATCAACTTCACCGCGCATCTTTTTCACAAGTGCAGCGGCCTTTTCAGCCGAGGGGAGTACTACTGTTCGTGGGCCGTGGGATCTCATGAATTACCTCCGAATAATTTATTCCAAGTGATCGTGATGAGACAAACTACGCTACCGGATCTTTAACAACCCATAGCACTGGCGGTTGGTCTATAAAACCTGCTTCCTTGCAGTGTTTAACGGTAACAATAAACGCGATGTCACCCTGAATCCGATAGCGAAGCACATAACCTGAAGCACCAAAAGGGATAACAAGGTCGTGAAAACCGGGCAAATCTTCTACCGGTTTTCCGATGCGGGGATTTGACCCGGCAGATGTTACCGCGTAGCTGATAAGCTTGACAACCCGTTGTGCCGCTTCCTTATTATGGGGGAGTATAAAAGCCCTGAGTCGTTGAAGATCTCCGATAGCAGAGTCAAGCCATTCTATCCGCATTTTGGCGCCTCAAGCTCGTTCTCCGTGCCCCATGATTCAAGCCATTGCATTACGTCATCATGTGGAACGGATGTACCGGTACGACAATACTCTTCCCACCGAGCGACAGACTCCTGTTTAAATTGTTCCGCCAATTCTTCACGATCAAGAAACTGGGTAATCGCCTCTTTTGCGAGCCAATGAGCAGAGCGTTTTCTTGCGACGCCAAGGTGCAGCAGACGTTCTCTGTCCTGCTGGGGCAGCTTTATGGCCATCGGCTTTACTTGTGTCTGCATACATCACCTCCGGGTAGTACTTAGTATGTACGAAGTATCACCTCATGAGATAGTTTTGTCAAGTATGTGCATTCCTAACCCAGCATTTCTGCTCAATCGTACAGATAACTTTTACTCACTTTTTGACTTGATCTCATGCAAATATCGGTTAACATGGCAGGCAGGCAAACAATCTATATCTAACAGGGGAAAACTCTATGTCATTATGGGAAAAAGCCACGGCGGAATTACTGGACATTATCGAGTGGACAGATGATTCAAGTGACACCATGGCCTGGAGGTTTCCGAGCTATGAGAATGAGATCAAGTATGGCGCTCAGCTGATTGTACGCCCGGCGCAGACCGCTGTTTTCGTGGACAGGGGCAAAATTGCCGACGTGTTTCCCGCCGGACAATATAGTTTGACGACCAAAAATCTTCCGGTATTTTCAACTCTCATGGGTTGGAAATACGGCTTTCACAGCCCCTTCAAAGCGGAGGTCTATTTCATAAACACCCGTAATTTTACCAACCTCAAATGGGGGACTAAAAACCCTGTCATGCTCCGTGACCAGGAATTTGGCCCCGTACGCCTGCGATCATACGGCACGTATGTTGTACGGGTACATGACCCGGCAAAATTCATACTGGAGATAGTCGGGACAGGCGGACATTTCACCCTTGAAGATATCAGTGAGCAGCTGAGAAACCTGATTGTGAGCAGGTTTGCCGACACGCTGGGAGAGAGCGGTATTCCGGTTCTTGATCTGGCTGCCAACTATAATGAACTTTCGATTTTTCTGACGAAAAAAATTGCCCCAGAATTCATGGAATATGGCCTGGAAGTGACAAAGCTTCTGATTGAGAACATTTCCCTGCCGCTGGAGGTTGAAGAGTCACTGGATAAAAAGAGCAGCATGGGAATCATTGGCAACCTGGATAACTTTGTGAAATTCCAGACCGCACAAGCCATGGAAGCTGCGGCGAAAAATCCGGGCGGTGAGGCCTCGGCCGGGGTTGGAATGGGGATGGGATTTGCGATGGCTAACCAGCTGGGGAAAATGATGATTAGCCCGCAGCAATCAGCCCCAGGCGAGCTGCCACCAATGAAGCCACAACAAACCGGGTGCATGTATTTTGTCGCGGAGAACGGTACAAAGACTGGGCCGTTCGATCAACAGACCATTACTGCATCCATCAGCTCCGGCACAGTGGTCAGGGAAACCTTATTGTGGAAACATGGAATGCCGACGTGGGAAAAAGCCGAGTCATTTAATGAATTTAAAGCGCTGTTGCAGTCAACACCGCCACCGTTACCGCTATAATTTCTCAAGGAGTCCACTGTGGCACAGTGTAACAATTGTTCGGCACCCCTTCCGCTCGACTCCATTCAATGTGATTATTGCGGCAGCAGAAATGACACCGACCTGAAAGGGGTTCATTACTATACGACTCACGAAATTGAATCGGAGCGGATCTGCCCTCGCTGCACTATTAAGCTGAGAACCATTAATCTGAACATACACGGCCGGTTTCTTATTGAGCGCTGCGATGAATGTCTGGGACTTTTCTTTGATCCGAATGAACTTGAAGCGCTGCTGGAAGCAACCGTTTCGAACGTATTCACCATCAATCGCAGTCAGTTAGATGCCAGCAAGCCCCAGTGGACACACAACGAGCAGAGTGCGTTCTACATAAAGTGTCCGGTATGCAGTAAAATCATGAACCGGGTTAACTTTGGCACAAACAGCGGGGTCATCGTCGATCGCTGTAAAGATCACGGGGTGTGGCTTGACGGGGGAGAACTCAGGCATCTTTTTGAATGGATGAAAGCGGGCGGCAAACTACTGCAGCAGGAAAGAGATGAGCAGCGAAGAAGAGAGGAAGTGCGGGAGCAGGAGCGTGAGAACCGTAAGCAGCAGGCCCAAACGGCCTCAGGCGGCGTATATCCAGATGATGCAGATTTCAGCCTCTTCGGCGGACCGCTCAAAAATGCCGACCCGGACCTCTTTGATATGGTAACCAAGGCGATCAGGTTCTTCACAAAATAGTCCG
>CAIRND010000008.1 GCA_903879825.1 uncultured Geobacteraceae bacterium | reverse complement strand
GCTGATACACGAGAGGAAGCAATCAAGCGGATGGCGCGTGCGCTCGATGAATTTCGAATTGAAGGAATTAAAACTACGATATTCTTCCATAAACGGATTATGGCCCACAAAGACTTTATTGATGGCGATATAGATACCTCATTTCTCGAACGAATAGTGCTGGAGTAAACGCCATGGACTTTCCCGATGAACTGAAATATTCAAAGGAACATATCTGGGTCAGGGTTGAGAATGGTTCGGCAGTTATAGGCATAACTGACTTTGCTCAGGAGGAGATGGGTACAATCAGTGGTGTAGAGTTGCCCGATGAGGGAGATGAAGTTGAGCAGGATGACTCTATAGGATCAATTGAGGCTCAAAAAACGGTTGCATCGATTTATGCCCCGTTTAGTGGAACCGTTCGAAGCGTAAATCACGAAGCACTTGATAATCCTGAGTTGCTTAATGACGATCCGTATGATGGTGCTTGGCTAGTAGAAATTTCTCTAGATGACCCTGAAGAGCTTAAAAACCTCCTTTCAGCTAATGATTATGCTGAATATATTGAAAACAGAGATTAGTATTTGACATAAACTTATGGTATAAGGGCGGGATCATTTAGTGATCTCGCCCTGTTTTATTTGAAAGGAGTCCAGTCGTGCGCCTGTTAATCTTGTTATCACTTTCAATGCTGATTATTCCTGTTACAGGGTATTCTTCTGATACTCCACTTTCACTGTCGTTGAGTGAGGCCATTCGCATGGCTGTCGAGAAAAATTTGGATGTACGGTCAGAACTCTACAATGCGGCACAGTTTGAGGCAGATATAAACCGTGAACGTGCGATATATGATCCAATCCTTTCGTTTCAGACGAGCTATACAGATTCTGATGCCGCTTCAGGTTCTTCGCTCAGTCCCCCAGGACATTCATTTGCGCTCAATCCTTCCATAAGTAAACTGTTTTGGACTGGCGGTAAAGCAGATGTCAAATTCAGTAATACTCATTCTGACTCGCCTTCGAGCAGTTGGCAGACCGGGCTGGGGCTCAGTTTCAGTCAGCCTCTTTTGAAAAACGTTGGCCGAGAGGCCACTGAAATTGCCATCAATATATCTCGATCCTCAAAGTTCGCATCACTCGAACGATTTAATGCCCGTCTTTTAACAACCGTTGCGCAGGTTCGTACTGATTATTACAAACTCCATAGTCTCCGAGACGAGCGAGATGTGAAAAAAGTTTCACTGGAATTAGCGAAAAAAATACTTTCCGATACTCAGGCGAGGGTCAAGGCAGGCGTTTTGCCTGCGATGGAAGTTCTTAACGCAGAATTCGGTGCTGTGACACGTGAGAAAGAGCTTATCGATGCTGAGAGAGCAGTCAGCGATCAGGTAGATGTCCTCCGGTTGCTTCTGCAAATGGATGAAAAGGTTAGTGACCTGCAGACCGTCGATCTTCCGCCACGTGAACGATTTGATGCTGTTGAGGTTGATGCAATTAAAAAAGCATTAAATCGTCCTGACATCCGGGAACAGAAACGTAATCTTGAGTTGAATGAACTCAAAGTCAAAAACTTTAGCCAGAAGATCCGCCCTGACCTTGCTTTGGTTGCTTCGGCACAACTAACCGGTCTTGACAGCGCCTATCAAAAGAACTTGGAAAAGGTTGCTACCTTTGACTCACCGGTGTGGAGCATCGGCCTGAATTTCAGTTATCCTTTGGGTAATGGTGCCGCTGACAGCGATTATCGTAAAAGCAGATTAGTAACTGAACAGTTATCTTTGCAGTTGCGCAGTCTGGAAGAAAGTTCCGCAAAAGAAGTTAAAGCCGCTATCCGTGGGGTTGTGGTCGGTTTTAAACAGATTGAGGTGGCTGATCGGGGAAAGGTGTTCGCTGAAGAGCGCCTGAGAGCCTTTATGCGTAAAAACGAAGTTGGTTTGGCAACCACTAAAGATGTACTTGATGTTGAAAACGATCTTGCTGTCTCTAAGAGTAACCAGATAAAAGCTGTCGTTGGATACGCTAATGCCTTGACGCTCTATTGGCAGGTAACCGGTGAACTTTTAGAAAAGGAAGGAATCAGGGTTGTTGAGAGTGATGCTGATAAACTGTACTCTGCTACTCACTGATGCTTAAGATTGGACAGATAGAGTACGCTAATTGCACTCCACTTTTTTACGTCATGCGGGAACAGTTTTCCTGTGATGGATATGAATTTATTTCGGGAGTTCCCGCGGAGTTAAATAAAAGACTTCTTGCTGATAATATCGATGTGTGCCCCTCCTCTTCTATTGAATATGCATATCATCCCGACCGCTATAAAATATTACCAGACCTTTCTATTTCTAGTGCTGGCGCTGTAGCAAGCGTTCTTCTCTTTTCCCGCGTGCCTGTTGAGGAGTTGGACGGCAAGAATATATTGCTTAGTTCCGAATCCGCTACTTCTGTGAATTTACTCAAAATACTACTTAACCAGCGGTTTGGGTGCTCTTGTACATATCAAGTCGCTCTGCCGGGCACTACTACTGTTGACAGTGAATCATCAGCAATACTACTTATTGGTGATTCCGCATTACGGGCATCTTTGGAAGAATCAAAGCAATTTATATATGATCTCGGAGAAATGTGGTCATCGTGGACGGGTTATCCGTTTGTTTTTGCACTCTGGCTCTGCCGTAATGAGGTCGCTGAAACTATTGAGCTCAAGACCCTTGCTCATGCATTGATTCAAGCAAAAGAATTAGTCCCCATGTGTCTGGATCGAGTTGTAGAGCATGCTAAAGAGGTCTGTTGGATGGGACGTGACAGATTGTTGGCGTATTGGCGGGATAATATTTCTTACCAGCTAGATGAACGTGCCCAAGCTGGTTTGCTGCTCTATTACACGAAATGTTTCGAATGTGGTTTGATCGTGGCTGTCCCATCATTGCATTTTATTTCGCTTTAAAACGTTACGCTCTGGTTGTTGCTGCATAGTCAGCAAGGATGCGGGCATGATCAAAGCAGAGTTGCTCCGGCAGTGAGTCAAGATGGAATATTCCCAGATTGAGTGCATCATCACCTGAACAGGGAATCCCCTGGCTAGAGGCAACATAAACGGTTGTAATAGTATGCATACGATTGTCACGAGACGGGTCTGAATAACACCCCAATAGACGCAGGTTTGAAATCTCCAGCGAAGTCTCCTCGCGTGCCTCCCGAACAGCTGCAGACTCTAATGACTCACCGTAGTCGACAAAACCACCTGGCAGAGCCCAACCAAAAGGTTCGTTCTTGCGCTCTATCAGAACAATGCCACTATCCAGTTCTATTATTATGTCAACGGTTGGGATTGGATTTCGATAAGTTACTACGCTGGAACCACAGGAAGGGCAGGTGATACTGTTGAACGCCATAAAAAACCTTATAAAAAAAGGGGGAATAGAAATTCCCCCTTTTGATCGAAATAAGTAGTAAAGGAAAACTATTTCTTTTTCTTTGCACCGGCAGCTTTTTTGGAGGCTTTAAGTGGATTGACCTTGAGTTCAGCAATCGAAAGATCAATTTTTACATGAGAGGCAAAGTTACAGATTCCACCGATCCACTTTTTAGCTGGTGCAGGATATGCACTGCAAACCTGACCAATAGTACCAGTCACGATACGTTCACAGCCTTCACAGTTCTCGGCAATAGTCTGGCATGATCCATCAGGAAATATACATCCCTGTTTTCCCCAAAAGGTACACTCGGTACCTGCAAGTACAGTCTGACACTTCATACTTCTTCCTCCTGAATTTGTTCGTGAATGAATTGTCACTCTAACAATTCTTGCAGAGAAAAGTCAACGGAAAAATGACGGTAAACCGGACTGTTTCGGGCCCCTTACCCGAGAATCAGCCTCCACTTACAACCAAAAAATTCCTGAGCAGGTCCATGCCACACTCGGTTAGGATTGATTCCGGGTGGAACTGTACCCCCCAAATTGGTAGGTCTTTGTGCCGTAATCCCATTATCTCTCCATTTTCAACCCATGCGGTTACTTCAAGGCACTTGGGAAGGGTGGGGCGATCAACAATGAGAGAATGGTAGCGAGTGGCCATGAAAGGACTAGGCAGACCGGTAAATAAGTCTCGTCCGTCATGAAGAATCGGTGAAGTTTTTCCATGCATAAGAGAAGCACTGCGCAATACTGTGCCACCAAAGGCGTACCCAATTGACTGGTGTCCAAGGCATACTCCAAGTATTGGAATTTTACCCGCAAAATATTTAATTGCAGAAACAGAGATTCCCGCCTCCTCCGGAGAACAAGGTCCAGGAGAAATGACGATTCGTTCTGGGCGAAGCGATTCAATCTCTTCTATTGATATTTTATCATTGCGATGTACGTGCACATCCTCGCCCAATTGCCCAAAATACTGGACAATATTGTAGGTGAAAGAGTCATAGTTGTCGATCATTAGCAGCATATCAGATCAAACCTTTCTCGGCGATTTCTACGGCACGCATGACGGCCATCCCTTTGTTAACGGTTTCTTGCCACTCAGCTGCTGGATCTGAGTCGGCTACGATGCCTGCGCCTGCTTGCAGATGAACCCTTCCATTTTTTATAACCAACGTGCGAATAGCAATGGCGAGATCCATGTTTCCAGAAAACGAAAAATAGCCAATTGCTCCACCGTAAATTTCTCGGCGCACCGGTTCCAATTCATCAATGATCTGCATTGCACGAACTTTTGGAGCACCTGATAAGGTGCCGGCGGGGAATGTTGCTCGTACCAGATCAAATGCATCCCTATCTGGAGATAATTGCCCCTCCACGTTTGAAACGATATGCATAACATGGGAGTAGCGTTCTATAACCATCAGCTCAGATACTCGGACTGATCCAGTTGTGCAGACTCGACTCAGGTCATTTCTACCAAGATCCACGAGCATGACATGCTCGGCACACTCTTTTGGGTCAGCAAGCAGTTCATCTGCCAGTCTCGTGTCGTCCTCTGGATTGACTCCACGGGGGCGGGTTCCGGCGATGGGTCGTAATTCCACCCGAGTACCCTCCTTGCGAACCATTACCTCAGGAGAGGCGCCGGCAATCACTGTGTCGTCGAGCCGCAGAAAGAACATATATGGCGAGGGATTGAGAGTTCTGAGCACGCGGTAGATATCGAGTGGGTCGGCTGTGAGTTCACCACTAAACCGTTGTGAAAGTACAGCCTGAATGATATCGCCGGATCTTACATATTCCTTGGCTTTTTCAACAGAATCTTCAAAATCTTTACGAGATATGTTTGAAACAAATTCAACAGTTTTACTGGCGTTCAAAGGACAAGGTTGCGGTAGTGGAGCGCGCAACCGGCTAATGATTTCTTCGACTTTTTCTATTGCGCGCGTATATGCCTCTGATGGAGGTACTTCATCAGTAATATGTGCGTTAGAAACTACTTTAATTTTCTGACGCATTGTATCAAAAATTACTATACTATCGGTGATGAGGAAATATGAGTCATATGCATCAAGCAATGCAGGCTTTTCTGTTGTGAGTGATTCAAAGTGCCGAACCATATCATAGCCAAGATAGCCAACGGCTCCGCCAAAAAAACGGGGCAGGCCATCAATCTCCACCGGGGTGAACTGTGACAGGAGCTCTTTAATGCAGAGAAGCGGATCGGTTGTCTCGTGCTGAACAGTGACCCCATTCGAAACAGTTTCAACAATATTTCCCTTTGAACGAATGATAACGGATGGTGACGAACCAAGGAAACTGTAACGCCCCCATTTTTCACCACCCTCAATGCTTTCAAGTAGATAAGAAAACTGACCGTCATCAAGCTTTTTGAAAGCCGAAACCGGTGTGTCCATGTCTGCCATGATTTCACGATACACCGGAATCAGGTTGCCTTTTTTGGCATGCTCATAAAATGTGTCGCGTGGTGGAAAAAACATCACATACCTCAGCGTAGGAAATCTGGATGAAAAGCTAACACAGGCTCTGCGGAGAGTCAAGTCCAGCCGGAAATGCCGAGACGTAAGGAAGTTGGTATATTTTTCATATAAACATGTTATACTGCCCACAATTGCAATGGGAAAGGTGATTATAATGAATCAAAGTAAAATTCTTCTTGAGAGCGATACCAATGAACTTGAAATAGTTGAATTTAGAATTGATGAAGTCGATTGGCATGGCAACGTGCTTCCCTGCTACTACGGTGTCAATGTTGCTAAAGTCCGTGAGATAATCCGCTTGCCGCAGATGTCACGAATTGTTAACGCAAAACCCGGCGTAGAAGGGATGATCAAGCTTCGTGATAAGGTAATTACCATCATTAATCTGGCTACGGTTCTTAACAAATCGACTGGTGATCTGGTGGCTGATCGTGTTGTGGTTCTCGAGTTCAATAATCTTATGGTGGGGGTCCTAGTGCATTCGGTTTCTCGAATTTACCGAATCTCCTGGAAAAATGTAGAACCGCCTGCGGCAGCTGTTCACAGTGATGAAGTGACTGGTCTCGTCAAAATGGACGACAGAATTATCCTGGTCCTTGATTTTGAGAAGATTGTCGCTGAGCTTTGTTCTGAAAGCGCCCTGAAACCCCTGGATTCTGTCTTGATGCAGCGTGGGGAGTCAAACCCCGAACGAGCTCAGAAAACGATATTAGTCGTCGATGATTCAGTCTTTATACGTAAAACTCTCTGTAGCAGCCTTCGATCGGCTGGCTATACAGTAATAGAAGCGGAAAATGGCGCATTGGCCTGGAACATCATTCAGCAAACTATCCAGAAAGTGGCTCAGGAAGGCGGGGTGTTCCGGGACTACATTCACATGTTAATTACTGATGTTGAAATGCCTCAGATGGATGGTCTGCATCTTACTTCGCTTGTTCGCAAGGAGGATACACTCATGGATCTTCCCGTCGCTATTTTTTCATCACTTGCTTCTGATGACAACAAGCGCAAATGGATGGGGCTCGGTGCCAACTGTATCCTGACCAAACCTGATCTGCCGAAACTGGTTGATGTGGTTGATGAACTGACAGCATAATTGTCTCTTGACAACTGAGGCGCCACTGTGATTTAGTGTCGCGCATGAACTCAATCCGCTTCTACATCGCTTTTAACTTTTATTTTTGGTCAGGCTTTAATTTCAGTCCGTCTGCCCGGGTACCAGTGTAAGCGAAGAAGCTATCACACGAAACCACAAACCGGGGCAGACGAAAGTCTTCTCCGGTTTTTTACTGACTGTTTTATCAGTTCAGTTAGAGCCGGAGGGAAACTTCCGGCTCTAACTGTTTTGTGGAAAGGATCAGAGAATGATTATCGTAATGAAGGCGGGAGCTGTAAAAAAAGACAAGGAAGAAGTGCTCAGGCGGATCAAAGAGTTGGGGTATACCTCTCACGTGATTCACGGTACAACGCGTGACGTCATAGGGGCAATCGGTGATGAACGGGGCAAGTCAGCTCTGCAGGCGCTGGAATCTCTCCATGGCGTGGAAAATGTTGTTCCAATTCTGCAGCCGTATAAACTGGCATCACTTGAGGTCAAAAAGGAGTCGAGTGTGGTACGGATTAGTGACAATGTTGTCATTGGTGGCCCACAGATTATTATGATGGCAGGCCCCTGTTCGGTAGAGAGCGAAGAGCAAATTATTGAATCTGCCGTGGCGGTAAAAAAAGCCGGTGCCCACATTCTTCGTGGAGGGGCATTTAAACCACGCACCTCACCATATTCGTTTCAGGGACTTGAAGAAGAGGGTCTGAAGTTGTTGGCCAAGGCGCGTGATCTTACAGGTCTCCCTTTTGTAACTGAAGTCATTAACCCTGAAACTGCCGATATGGTTGCGGCATATGCTGATATATTGCAGATTGGTGCCCGCAATTCACAGAACTTTGCGCTACTCAAAAAAGTCGGTCAGCTTGGGAAGCCGGTTCTTCTGAAAAGAGGTATGGCGATGACAATACAAGAACTTCTGATGAGTGCCGAATATATTATGAGTGAGGGAAATCAGTCCGTAATACTCTGCGAGCGAGGTATTCGCACTTTTGAAACAGCCACTCGTAATACGCTCGACTTATCAGCGATTCCGGTTTTGAAAGGGAAAACTCATCTGCCGATCGTTATTGATCCATCACATGGCACAGGTAATCACCATTATGTTGCTCCGATGAGTTACGCTGCTGTTGCTGCGGGGGCCGATGGATTGATAGTTGAAGTTCACCCGGATCCGGAACATGCTTCGTCTGACGGGGCTCAGTCACTGAAACCGGCGAAATTTGATGTAATGATGCAAAAGTTACGGTTGTTTGCAGAGGTGGATGGAAGAACGATGTAGGATGTTAAAAAATGAGACACAGGGAAAACCTTCTACTATGCGTACGGAAGTGGTCCCTGTGTCTCATTTTTTTTGTAAAAGTGTCAGGTCAAAAATAGCTACTCCGCATGGTCTGGATAGAGCATTTCTAACTGCCGAAATGTGTCAATATTATCGAGAAAAACCTCCACCAGTTCAGGATCAAACTGCTTTCCTGCCTCTCCGCGAATAGTATCCAATACCTCATTTTCGTTCCATGCCTCCTTGTAGCAGCGTTTGCAGGAAAGAGCGTCGTAAACATCTGCCAGAGCAACAATCCTCCCGAAAAAAGGTATTTCTTCTCCTCGCTTTCCCATGGCTAAACCATCATCTTTTTCATAACCTGGTAGCGCTTTTTGTGTCAGCGGATCGATATGACCCGGATAGCCGTTGCCGTCCCATCGTTCGTGATGACTGAACGCAACAATGGCAGCGGACTCGTCAAAATCAGAATAAATGTCTGAAAACAGATTGGCACCAAAAAGTGTATGCAGTTTCATCACCTGAAATTCTTCCGGGGTAAACCGGCCCGGTTTTTTTAGGATATTGTCGGAAATAGCAACTTTACCGACGTCGTGCAGCATGGCTGACATGCGGAGTACATCACGATTTTTGTCAATTTCCGTCTGCGGCACCATGTTTTTAAAGGCCCAGGCTTCATAAAGAGCAACAGAGTAGGCTGCTACGCGGTTAACGTGTGGGCCCGTTTCCTTTGGGTCGCGTAATTCGGCCATCTTGTTCATCCTCAAAATTATCTCACGGGTCATTTTTGCTCGTTCGATGGCATTTGCGGCATTGTTGGCAAAGTAAAGAATAATTTCTTCGTCATCGCGAGCAAAGGGGATGGTGCTGCTGTCGATATCCATAGCGTTAATCAATTGCAGGATACCGATTACGTCTCCGCGAAAATTCTGCAGCGGGATTGTCAGCATGGAACAGGTCCGGTACCCGGTAACTTCATCATATGACCTGTTAAAAGAAAATGGGAAACTACTTCCCACTTCGTAGACATCTGCAATGTTCAAAATTGAACCGTTTGCAGCAACATATCCCGCAATTGATGTATTGCTGATTGGGACTTTGAATGTGGTAAAAGGGAGCTTTTTACCCGGTGGAAGCCGCTTTTGCATGGTGTCGTTCTGGGCATAGCGAAAGATGAGCTGATCTCCCTCGCGGACATATATTGAGCCGGCATCACAGTTAGTAAAGCCACGTGCCTCAAGTAAAATTTTCTCAAGCAGCAGATCAATATCCTTGATCTGCGAAATTTCGTAACCAAGATCAATTATCCTACGAAGCTTATCTTCCTGAGAGACCATTATTTCCTCCTTAGGACTTTACTGCAGGCTACATACTATATTATTTTCAGGTGATTATCAAATAGCTGAATAGCTACGATTCGTTTATTATTTTGAAGTTGCGTGTGTGCACGGTTTACTCTAAGGTGCTAATTTTGGAGGTAAACGATGAATCTCAGGATGTGGGTGGCGGTAACGGTACTTATGGTGGTTCTACTGGGTGGTGCTGGATCGGGGAGAGCATCTGAGGCAGAGTCGATACTCGAAAAAACAATGTCAGAGACTCTTGATACCTGGCGTGATGGTCGCTATGAACAACTATTTGAGCAATTGGCGCATCGTGGCAAAACATCTCGCGAAACTTTTGTGAAAAAAATGCGCGAAACAACTACGCGGCCTGCCTGCTGCTGGCAGAAAATGGAAAATTTCAAAATTCTGGATGAAAAACGAAACGAAGCAACCGTGTATGTTAAAATCGGTCTGGAGAGGGGGGCTGATGCCGCCGGTTCGACGACTCGCGAATTCAAGCTTATTCACCAGGAAGGCGTCTGGAAAATGCAATTGGCGGATGTCTTTTCAATCGCTGGAGCAACGGCTAAAAAGGGTGGCGGTGCAAAAAAACGTCACAAAAAAAATAACTCTCCGTACCAAAACGAATTTAAATAACTGGTACCTTCATTTTTAGCAGGGGAGCAGGAATGAGTGAATCAACCGAACGAAGTGATCTGGCTGGATATGCCTGTACCAGTCTGTCTTCACGTGGTCGAAAACACCCCGAAGAACATCGTGATAATCGTCCTGCATTTGAGCGCGACCGGGATCGTATAATTCACTGCGCCGCTTTCAGGCGGCTGGAATATAAAACGCAGGTCTTTGTCAACCATGAAGGGGATTATTATCGTACCCGGTTGACACATTCACTCGAAGTTGCCCAGATAGGCAGGGCAATTGCTCGAAAGCTTCGTTTAAACGAGGAACTCACGGAGGCCTTGGCCTTGTCTCATGATCTGGGGCATACACCCTTTGGTCATACGGGAGAGGACGTCCTTAATCGACTGATGCAGGGATTTGGCGGTTTTGAACATAATATGCAGTCTTTTCGAGTCGTAGATGAACTGGAAGAAAGATATCCTGGTTTTAACGGACTGAATCTGACATGGGAGGTTCGTGAGGGGATAATTAAACATTCTTCTCCCTACGACTCTGCCTGTGAAATCATGGCTGATTATTTGCCGGGAACGGTCCCTACTATTGAAGGGCAGATAATCAACTATGCCGACGAAATTGCATATAACAATCATGACATTGATGATGGCCTGAAATCGGGATATATCACATTGGAAATGCTGGAACGAGTTGATTTGTGGCGTGATGTGTGTGCCGGTGTGCGCCTCAAATACCCGATGATAGACGACAAGCGTCTCGTCTACCAAACAATCAGTGCATTGATCGGCTTGCTGATCACCGATATCTGTATGACAACATCAGCCAATATTGAGAAACATTCTATAACTTCACTTGCCACTCTTCGCAGCACAAACCGTGCGGTAGTACATTTTACTGACGATATAACCGAGCGTAACATAGTGCTTAAGCGGTTTCTTTTTCAAAATTTGTACCGCCACTATAAGGTGGACAAGATGCGGATAAAAGCGGAGATATTCATTACTCGCTTATTTGAAACATACATTCGCCACCCTAATTTGCTTCCTCCCAAATATCAATCCCGATTGGAAAGTGTTGGGCTTCAACGGGTTGTCTGTGATTATATCGCCGGTATGACTGATCGGTTCGCGTTGGACGAATATAAACGGCTGTTTGAGCCGTATGAAAGAGTGTGACAATGAAAAAAAAAGTACAGTTGGAGCAATTTGATTTTTTCGCATTTCTTTCACGAATGCGCTACATCAGTCGATGGGGATTAATGCGCAACACCGTCCCGGAAAATATTCAGGAGCACAGTCTTGATGTGGCGGTAATAGCTCACGCGCTGGTGATGATCCGCAATACCTTTTTCAATGGCTGCCTTGACCCTTCCCGTGCGGCTATGTACGGTATATTCCATGATGCCAGTGAGATCTTCACCGGAGACATGCCGACACCGGTTAAACATTTTAATCCTAATTTTAAACGCTCATTCCATCAATTGGAAGACAAAGCCCGCAGAAAACTGCTCGCGATGTTGCCGCCAGAACTAGCCAAAGAATATGAACCCTTATTTTTTTTCGAAGATCAGGAAGAGTATGTTCACCTGGTTAAGGCCGCCGACAGAATTGCTGCATTGACCAAATGTATTGAAGAGGGTAAGAGCGGAAATCATGAGTTCCGCCGGGCTGAAGCAGAACATTTTGAACAGCTTTCAGCAAGCACTCTGCCGGAAGTCTGCTATTTTCTTGAAAAATTTCTGCCAGGCTACCGCTTGTCGCTTGATGAGTTGAATCTGGGCTAACGGTACACTTTCACTGTTTTACCACACCAATGTCTTCCAGAAATTCCTTGGCGTTATCGCCCCTAAGGTTTTCGGCCAACCCGATCAGGCCATCAGAAAGGTATTTAGCGTTGTATCCTTTGGTGCGCAGATATGCCATGGCGATGGATGAACGATCCTTGTGCGGGCAGGCGGTTACGATTATTTTGTCTTTTGGGAGCTCTGCCAAGCGTCTCGGTAACTCATTGAGAGGGATATAAAGCCCGAAACCCATCTTCCATGTTTTGGTCTCTTCCGGGAAACGGATATCTACAAGTATCGCTTTCTTTTCTGCAAGCAGAGTAATCAACTTTTTACTGTCGATCTTCATATCGACACGTGTCTCATAGTTGAATTTGCTGAGAAAAATGTCAAAGCTCGAATCCTCGGCTGATGCGAGGGAAACCACGTTCAAAAAAATCAGTGCGAAAAACACCATTGTTTTTTTCATAAATAATATTCCCCTTGACGATGTGGCCACCAAGCGGTAGCCGGTACATTGCCCTGCCGATACATTTAGAACCCCTGCCACACAAACCACCCACCCACAAGTGCCACAACCAACCCACTGACCCGCTTCGCCCAGAGAGAGAAGTTGACGACGCCACGTGCTTTAACAAATCCTTCCACAAAACCGGTAAAGGTGCCAGCGCACAGCATCAGCAGGCAGTGGCCGACGGCATAACAGAACAGCAGCGTGATGCCATACAGTACCTGTCCTTTGCCGGCTACCAACGTCAGCAATACCACCAGAACTGGTGTCGCACAGGGTGATGAAACCACGCCAAAAAAAAGTCCCAGCAGAAAGGCTCCTGCAATCCCACCCTGTTTCGGCTTGAAATCGCGCTTGATCGGGAGGTGGATCTCGTACAATCCCATGAGTTGTCCACCCATAACCAATGCAATGATCCCGGCGATCAGATACCACGGTCCGCCCAGGGTCCCGAACATTGTACCGAGCAGGCCGGCTGCTGCTCCAAAAGCGGTGAAGGTC
>CAIRND010000007.1 GCA_903879825.1 uncultured Geobacteraceae bacterium | reverse complement strand
TCTTGTTATGTAAAATATGGCAATTCTCTGAAGCATAGCCATGTTTTCACGTACCTTGATAGCAGAGCAACATCAGTAACATTTACATCTGTCATACATGCAAATGGAGAGACCGATCTGATCAAACTGGAAAACTTCCCCATAACCAAATAGAAACCATAACAACTTTCTACACGGGTGGTCAGAGCATCTCTGCCTACCCGTGTAGGAACAGCATGTTACCCGGCGCATACCAACCCCGAACTGAACCATCCGGAGCATTCCCCGCTCTATCGATACGAAACACCGTCGTGAAGTCTAATTAATTGACAAAACATCCCTCATGAACGTAAAGTCACCGGCAATCGAGGCCGCCGTGATATCAATAGCCACACTCAAGCAAAAATTCAAAACGATTCTTTCACTGGACGCTCACCCCGGGCACATCTCCACCGGTTTTGCTGTGGGCGTTTTTGTCAGTTTCACCCCCTTTTTCGGCTTACACACCCCCCTGGCCATTGCGTTGGCATTTATTTTTCGCCTTAACAAGGTGACGTGCATTACCGGTGCCTGGATTAATACTCCGTTGACAGTTGTTCCGGTTCTGGCGGCCAGCTACAAACTGGGCATGGTGCTGAGCGGCAAACCAGCCAAGGAGCTCTCTTTTGCAAGCCTTGACTGGCACAGCCTTCAGCCGTATGCCAAATCCATTTTACTCGGAAGCTCTATCATCGGCTTCTGTGCCGCAGTGGCGTCCTATTTCATCTGCTACTGGCTGGTTACGTTTTTTAGGCGGAAAGATGCTGCCCTGAGGGAGATTACGCGGGAGATGGAAGTAGTTGGAGAAGAGTTGGAGTAGACTTTAATTCAGTTGTCCATATTCCCGGGCACGGGAATAGAGGATGATGGAAATCACAAGCC
The DNA here is from genome assembly GCA_903879825.1 of uncultured Geobacteraceae bacterium. Taxonomy (GTDB): domain Bacteria; phylum Desulfobacterota; class Desulfuromonadia; order Geobacterales; family Pseudopelobacteraceae; genus JACRCG01. The sequence goes on along the minus strand of CAIRND010000007.1, from coordinate 3,946 downwards.
CCGCCACCGGAAAGATAAAGGCGCTATGAAGACCCGCAGCCGTTATCGCACCGACCGAATCACCCTTTGATTCAATAATCCCCCCCATAACCTGCTGTGTTACCGCAGCCCCCATCAATACATAAAAATTAAGCGAAGTCAGTGCCGTACCGACGATATTGACCGGAAACATTGAGCGGATTATCGGATAAATCATCACCCCGCTGGACACAACCAGACCGATCATAAAAAACACTCCCGCCAGCAGCGGATGCGGGATGACTTCCGCCCAACCCAAAAATGCCGTCATGAACAGCAGTAGCAACAATTGCCCCGCCAGCAGCGTTTTTTTATAGGATCGAAACACGCGCCGGGCAACCATATCAATAAATGAACTGCCAACAATAAATCCGATTGAGGTACACATCAGCATACTGCCGGTAGCCTCACGGGAAAGGTGCAGTACCTCCATCAGATAGGGGCCACCCCAGAGCGCCTGCAGTGCCAGGTAATTGCCATACCAGGAAAAAGCCAGAATCCCCAATAGCCAGAAATCACGCGTTCCGAATATTTCACCCCAGGCGGCCATCATCCCTGGTGAGGTGATTGCCGCGCCCTCTTCCTGAGCGTGATGGCTATCCGGTTTGTCTTGGACTTTACAAAAGACCAGCACTGTTATCGCTGCCTGTACAACTCCAACAACCAGAAAAGAATTCCTCCAGCCAAAAGCTCCGGTGGCCAGTGCCAGAGGCGCGGTAGCCGCAAGATTACCAAGGTTACCGAGCGCCACCATAAAGCCGGAAACCCGGCCGAATTCCTGTTTACTGAACCAGTGGCTAAAAAGGGCAAACGTTGCCATTAGCACAGAAGCGGTGCCGACTCCGATCAATACCCGGGCGATCATGGCCGTTGCAAGCGTATCAGCCTGCGAAAACAAAATTCCGCCAAGTGTGGTCAGAACACCACAGCCGCTGATCACCAGCCTGCTGCCCAACCGATCAATCATCGGCCCCAGGGGCAGTTGAGCTGCGGCATACACGTAGAACATCACCCCGGAGAGAAGGCCGAGTTGGCCGGGCGTCAGGTGCAGTTCGCGGGAGATGTCACCAGCCACAACTGCCAGAGAGACCCGGTAAAAATAGACCAGGATATACATCAGCGCCAGCGTGGCAAATATTTTCCAGCGGGTGCGGCTCTGCGGGGAGGAAACACTCATAGCGACGTCCTGTTGAAATAAACACTACTCATCACACATTCCGCACATGGCCACTGGTGTCCTCAGTTCATGGGATACATTGGCCACAAAATCCCGACGCATGTTTTCAGCTTTTTTCAGATCACTTATATCGTGGAAGACGGCAACCGTTCCTTGCCTGATGCCATCAACTTTGAGCGGCACCCAGTGCGTAAACAGAGTCATATCGTTCGGTTGAATGGATATTTCCCGCAGCAGTTCGTCCACATCCGGCTTACCAACGTCGGTGAAGGCCTCCAGAAGATCAGGGTGCCGCGAGACCTCCATCAATTTTTTATCTTCAACGTCACCGGCAATTGAAAAGAGCCGCCGGAAAGCGGGATTAACCATCAGTATGACTCCACTCAGGTCCGTTACCATGACCCCTTCGCCCATACTGCGCAAAATGGTGTCAAGGCGTTGCTTTTCAGCGGAAAGGCGTTGCACCTGATCTTCAATCCGGACGGACATGTCATTAAGAACGGTGGCCAGCGTACCAATCTCATCGTTGGAGCTAACCGGTATTTTGGTTTTGCCCGCCCCGTGGCCAATGTGCGCCGCAGCATCGGCCATGTCACGCAACGGTTTTGAAGTCAGATTGGAGAGAATATAGCTGAACAGAAGTGCAATCAGCACCGTTACTGCGGTAGCACCGCCGACAACATTGTGGAGAGCATTACGAGCTGAACTCAGGTATTCAAGCGGTACGGCGAGGCGAATAACGCCATCTGCCCTGCCACTGCCGTGTGTCATCGCAGAGTAGAGCATCGAAGTCCCCAGAGTACCCGAATAGCGCACCGCCGTGCCGCTGCCGTTTTTCAGCGCTTCCTTAATTTCAGGCCGGTCCAGATGGTTTTCCAACTGGGCCACGCGGGCCTGACCGACATCCGAATCGCCGACCACTCTGCCATCCGGGGCAATCAATGTGACCCTGGCCTTGGTAGCGGTCCCTATCGATGCAGCAAGTTGCTGCGGTGAGATACCCGGCTTATTACTCATCACCAGCAGACGAGCTAATTGAGTCTGGCTGACCAGATTGGCGCGGCTCTCTTCGATCATTCCGGTTTGCAGGGTATGGTTGAAATAAAAACAGAAACTTCCCGTGACCAGTGCGATCAGGAAGACGTAGGAGAGTATCAGCTTCGTCCGGAATCCCATATAGTTACTCCTCGATCTTGTAGCCAAAGCCACGGACCGTTTTGATGATATCGCCTGGTGTCCCAAGTTTGCTGCGCAAGCGGGTTACATGAGTATCTACGGTTCTGGTGTCGCCGGCATTGTTATAGCTCCAGACATTTTGCAGCAGTTTTTCACGACTATAGACACAGCCCTTTTTCTCCGCCAGGAAAAGTAACAGCTTGAATTCAGTACTGGTAAGATCAATTTCAAGGCCGGCACTCTCCACCGTGTGACGCTGCGTATCGATGACGATATCACCGATGGTAAAGAGCGGAGAAATCGCTGTCGGCGCTGCACCTTCAAAGCGTCTCATGACCGCTTTTACCCGCAACGTCATCTCTCGCATGGAGAACGGTTTTACAATATAATCGTCAGCCCCGACTTCAAAACCGACCACTCGATCAATCTCATCGCCCTTTGCCGTTATCATGATAATTGGAATGGAGGCAGTTTTGGGATCTTTCCGCAGCGCTTTACAAATTTCCGTTCCCAAAAGCCCCGGCAGCATCAGGTCCAGCAAGACCAGATCAGGCAACTCTGCACGGGCCCGTTCGAGGCCACGCATGCCATCATGAACGCAGGTGGCGACATATCCTTCCTTCTCAAGGTTGAAAACCAGTAATTCCGCAAGGTCTTTTTCGTCCTCAACAATCAAAACTCTCTTCATATCACGCTCCTGCACCAGGGTAAAAATTGACCGAACCTGTTTGTATCATAAAATAGGTATAAACATGGTGCAGATGTATAACAATTTTGTAGAAATTGTTTCTACGCGTCACACACCCGTCAATGCATCCCGGCCCTGCTCAACAAAACCAACCCGTTCGTGTAAAACATCCTGAACAATCTGTCGGAAATTTTATCAAATCAACCGCAATGATCAGAGTGTTGTCATCTAACACCCTGAAAGTAAGGCACATTATATTTTGGCATGTTTTATGATGAGTTTATCACTGCAAACAGTCGCAACCCAAAAGTTCCCATAGGTATTTATGCCTGCATCGGACTGGTAAGAAAAGGGGGTTTGTAATGGAATTCAGAGAGATCATTGAGCTTGCCAAAAAGCGGAATCAGCACACAGTAAAAGCGCAAAGGATTTATTGTATCGAGGCCATCCAGCTTGACGAAACTTTCCCACGCAACCGTATCACATACGATGGCATTTCGGATTATAACGAAGCAGAATCAGCCACAACGGCAGATCACGCAGGCAGGAGCTAGCCTGATCTTCAAAATGACCCTGCGGGGGGAGGGAACGCTATTGTCAGACAGTATGAATTGTGATGAGGAATGTATGACCCAAAAAAGGAATGATCAGCGAATCAATTATATTTCCGAGTGCCTGTTGGAGATACACGGCACCCGCTATTTCGGGTTACTTGAAAACATATCCACAACCGGAGCCTCGATAGAAATGCTTGGAGTATCTCCGAGTAACATTCACCGTGGGGACATGTGCACCCTGACCACTCTGCTGCTAAGCCCCGTAAAATACTCATGCATAATCCTCCGAGCCGATTCAACTCAAATTGCCCTGCAGTTTGTTGACTCCGA
>CAIRND010000006.1 GCA_903879825.1 uncultured Geobacteraceae bacterium | reverse complement strand
GGCACCATCAAAATTGAGCTTTTTGAAAAAGAGGCACCCATCAGCGTTAAAAACTTTCTTGAATATACCAAAAGTGGTTATTACGGTGGTACTACATTCCATCGCGTCATTCCCGGCTTTATGGTTCAGGGGGGCGGATATTCTCCTGAACGAAAGAAAAAAACTACCAATGCACCAATAAAGAACGAAGCCACAAATGGCTTAAAAAACAATCGTGGAACGATTGCTATGGCTCGCACTAGCATTGTTGACTCTGCTACAGCAGAGTTTTTCATAAATGTTGCAAAAAATGACTCTCTCAATCAACGTGATTTGAGCGCACAAGGGTATGGCTATGCAGTATTTGGTAAAGTAGTTGAGGGAATGGATATTGTTGACAAGATAGTTTCAGTTAAAACGCTGAACGTTAACATGGTGTTCCAAAACCTTCCTGAAACTCCTGTTATAATCAAGTCTGTTAAAATCGATAAGTAGATTACATGTATTAACCCGGAGCTAATTTGTTAAAGGGAATTTTTGTAAATTTATTTTTACTATTACTACTAGGTGGTTATTGTGATTATAACCTCACTTATGCCACTGATGTAAGGGGCCTGACTGTTTTGGCAAAAAACCCCTCTACCGGCAATCAAGACGAAGTCAAACTTTACAACAAATCGTATGCCGTCATTATTGGCATAGATCACTATAAAAATCTACCACTCGACAGGCAGCTAAAAAATGCCGTAATGGATGCAAAAGGCGTGCAGCAAGTACTAGAAAAAAAATACCAGTTCGATAAAATAATCGAAATCCATAATGAGGACGCAACCAAAGAACGAATTATGCGGCTTCTTACAACTGAACTACCTAAAATATTGGGGAAAGATGATGCACTATTTGTTTTTTGGGCAGGACATGGGAATCAAGAAAAAAGTGATTACGGTGACTTAGGGTATCTAATTCCATTCGATGGTTCTACAGACGAAATCTTTTACAATATCACTATGGCTGAGATTCGTGACACCGTGAGTAAGAAACTACCCGCAAAGCACGTATTTTACGCATTTGACGCATGTTATTCTGGCTTGTTAACAACGCGTGCCGTAGACAATATAACTCGTCGGGATCTAGTCTACTTAAAGGACATCACGAGAGAATCCGCGCGCCAAGTATTAACTGCAGGAGGTAAAGGAGAAGAGACCCTCGACGGCGGTCCTAACAATCATAGCGTTTTTACTGGCCGGCTTATAGAAGCACTAGAGAATGCGAACGATTTTATAACTGCAAACGAATTACAGGTTTACTTGCGCGAAAGGGTCTCTTCAGATGCCCGCAGTCGTGGGCATTCTCAAACACCAGCATTCGGATTACTCTATGGCGTAGGAGATTTTGTATTTATTCCAAGACAACAAGATACGTTAAATGATTTATCAATAAAACAATCTTCACGGATAAAAGAATTAGCACGGCTAAAAACACTAGAAACCAAGGCAGTTGCAGTAAAACATCAAGAACAAATTGAATTTGCACAAAAACAAGCTGAACTTGATTCTTTGGACAAGCAGATAGCTGAGATGAAGGGAAAGATTAGTGTATCATCCGTCCGCTTATCCGAAAGTCCCAAATCTCGATACAGTGCAGATCATTCAATAAAAGATTCTGCGAGTCCCATTATTCTTATGGAAACATCGCTCGGCACCATCAAAATTGAGCTTTTTGAAAAAGAAGCACCCATCAGCGTCAAAAACTTTCTTGAATATACCAAAAGTGGTTTTTTCAGCGGCACCATCTTTCACCGCGTTATTCCGGGCTTCATGGCTCAGGGTGGCGGTTTCACGGCTGATCGCAAACAAAAAGCGGTTAATGCTCCTATCAAAAATGAGGCTGCGAACGGCCTGAAAAACGATCGTGGCACACTTTCCATGGCGAGGACCTCCGACCCCGACAGCGCTACCGCACAGTTTTTCATCAATGTCGTTAACAACAATATGCTTAATCGCCCCAACCCTGACGGAGCCGGTTATGCAGTTTTCGGCAAAGTCGTTGAAGGAATGGATGTTGTTGACAAGATCGTATCGGTAAAAACGACGACCGTGAATATGGTTTTTCAAAACTACCCTGAAACGCCTGTCATCATAAAATCTGTAAAAATCGTGAAATAGGAGTCCATTGTGACAATGACGGAAGAATTAGTCAGCTGGACCAATGAGCAAAAGTGCCGGAAAGCGGTCGCATCGCTCGAAGGAAATGGCTTCACCGCCCTCTTTTGTGCGACACCCGAAGCAGCCACAGAGTATATTATCGCCGGAGCGACCGATGCCGTTACGGTTGGTTTTGGCGGATCCATGTCAATCGTATCCCTGGGTGTAGAGCAGATATTACGTGAGCAGGGCAAAGAGATCCTCAACCATTCATCAGCGGCTTTCTCGCGTGATGAAAGGCTCGAAGTAATGCGCCGCCAGTTGACGTGTGATCTGTTTCTGTCCGGCTCTAACGCGCTAACCCTGAGCGGTGAATTGGTCAATATCGATGCCACCGGCAACCGTGTTGCGGCAATGCTCTTTGGCCCACGGAAGGTGATCGTTGTCGTCGGTCGCAACAAACTGGTTGACGGCACCGCGCACGATGCCATCGTACGGGTCAAGGCCTGGGCGACGCCGCCAAACTCAAAACGGCTCAACTTCAAAACCCCCTGCGCCTCAACCGGTTTCTGCAGTGACTGCAATGCTCCGGACCGGCTCTGTCGGGCAACAACCATCATCGACCGCAAACCACGCTTTACTGACCTCCATGTGTTAGTTGTCAATGCTGACATGGGGTTTTAAATGATTCAGGTCAAGCAGTTGTTCACCGCACTGCTTGACCTGATTCTCCCGCCTACCTGCCACATCTGTCACTCCTTTATCCCTGACGCCGGCACACTCCATATCTGCCCGACATGCCGCGATCAATTGCCGCTCGTTACGTCACCACTCTGTCCGCTCTGCGGGATTCCATTTATTGGGATCGGTAATGATCACCGCTGCGGAAGATGCCTCAGCAACCCGCCGCATTTTGATGCCGCCCGGGCCCATTTTCTTTATGAAAGTTCTATACGCGACCTGATACATTCATTTAAGTATAACCATCTCACACATCTGCGCTCGCCACTGGCACTGATGACTCTGGAGGGGATACACACGTTCCTGACGGCTCAGGATATGCACCTCATCGTCCCGGTTCCCTTACATCGCTCCCGTCTGCGCCAGAGGGGCTTTAACCAGGCGGTGCTGCTGGGGAGGGTGATAGCACGTGACCTTTCTCTGCCGATGGTGCCGGACGCCCTCATCAGGACCAGGCAGACGGAGCCGCAG
>CAIRND010000005.1 GCA_903879825.1 uncultured Geobacteraceae bacterium | reverse complement strand
GTGATTTTCGTGGATAAATGTTTTTTCTAGGACTACTTGCCGAAGGCGACTAATAGTTGCTGCAGGAGTTGCGGAGCGTTTGATTTGATGGCACCGCCCATAAAGTCCATGATCCCCGGTCGGTAACCGTCATTCCAGATTCTATCAAACATGGCAGCGCTGGTTTTGCAGACGCAATCCGCGTCTTCCACCGTTTTACCGTCTTCAACACAGCAGCCTTCCGCATCCAGCGTTACTGTTTTCTTGATGTCATCAATGGAGAAGTAAAACGTCGTCGGCACGGTAAATACGCCATTCTGGTAACTGCCTTGGAATGTTGTGAATATATCTTCCTGCATGGTTTCATGCTCCTTCGCTTCGCTCACATGTGATGCAGATGTAAAAAAGTGTGGGGGCCGAAACCCCCACATAAAACCTTCTAAAATTTGAGAGTTACCGACGCAGCAAGCAGATGTGCGTCGCTTTTGAATGTTCCAACCTCTTTGGAGTTTGATACTGTACGATCTACCCAGTGAACCCACATATAGGCAAGATCAATAGAGCCGAAGTCGTTATGAAATCCTGACCCTATACTGAAGTTGTGACGGTCGGCATCAGGCAGCTCCGGTCCGACGGTATCGCCAGGAGCTGGGCTTGTATCATACGCATAACCGGCACGCAAATCCAGCTTAGGAGTTACGGCATACTGGGTACCAAAGCGGTAAGCCCATACGTCTTTCCAGTTTTTTGGGTCAGTTTTTCCGCTGAGGGCCGCGAGTGGCGTGCCGAAATTGAGTGTCAATTCTTTGTAAGAACTCCATCCGGTCCTTTCGACATCGAACTCCAGGGTCAGCTTGTCAATTGGCTTCCAGGCTACGCCGAGACTGAGGGCGTCTGGAAGAGTGATGTCAGTTGAACCAGTGGTTTTGACAGTTGGGTTGGGAAATAGCGCCAGTGCGGTAGCACTTGATCCCGTTCGGAGAAAAGTCGCGTCACCATCAAGTGAGAGCTTGATCTTGCTGCGGTATGCGGCCCCTAAGCTAAGGTTTGTGATCGGTTTCCAGAGGAGACCAAAGTTGTAACCATAACCAGTGGCTGTCGCATCAGCGCCGAGAACACCGAGCTCTAAAGCACTGGTAGCTCCGGTAGCGGCGTTTCCAGAAACAGCATAGGCCATCTTTTGCAGGGACACCTGGGCATAGGTAATATCCACGCCTCCAGCAACAGATAACTTCATATCATCAAAACGATAGGCGACCGTTGGTTGGAAATTTATCGGCTTGATTGATATTTCCTGAATGCTGTCTCGGAATTCACTGCTCGCATCCCATCGTTTTGCCAAGGGATGAAACGAGTTAACTCCCAGACCGAATGAGAGGGGGATGCTTTCCAGGGAGGTCGTTGCATAAACCGTCGGGGCGATAAATATGTCGCGGTTTGCTTTTTCTGATACATCTGTAGCTTTGAGCTTTGTCTTGCCGTTAAACTCCGTTTGCGGCACCATAATGGTCGTCGTGCCGAGTTGGAACTGGCTGCCTTTCAGAAATGCGATACCGGCCGGGTTATAGGCAAGTGCCGATGGATCATCTGCCTGTGCGGTAAAGGCATTAGCCATACCCATGGCTTTGGCTCCCTGCTCCGCAATCTTGAATCCCGCTCCAAACGACATGGTTGCCGTTCCCACCATCGCTGCCGTAATACTCAGTACCACC
>CAIRND010000004.1 GCA_903879825.1 uncultured Geobacteraceae bacterium | reverse complement strand
TAAATATATATTATCGGATTCAAGACGCACAGAAGCAGATAATCCACTCCTTACTGGAGGCACATAGTGTCACTGAACTTTTCACGTAGAACCTTTTTAAAAGCGGCAGGGGCTGCTACGGCTGGAATCACCGCCGCCACGACTGTGCCAAAGAAGTTTCTCTCCTGGGCAGAAGAGGCCGGCCAGAAAGATATGAAGCAGATCGCCACCTTTTGCGAACTTTGTTTCTGGAACTGTGGTTTGATCGCAAAAGTAGAGAATAGCAAGGTCGTTAAGATTGACGGCAATCCCTTAAGTCTGAGAGGGCGCGGTCGTCTCTGCGGTCGCGGTAATGCCGCTCTTGGGGCACTGTATGACCCGGACCGCCTCAAATTTCCATTGATCAATACCGGCAAGCGCGGCGAACCTGTCTGGAAGCGCGCGACGTGGGATGAAGCCTTTACTCTGATCGCCCAAAAAATGAACGCCATCAAGGACAAGTACGGTGTTGGCGCATTAGCAATGATCTATCACGGCACCGGGGCAGCGTTCTGGAAACATCTGCTGCATGCCTATGGTGTCACTACCTTTGCCGCTCCATCCTTTGCACAGTGTCGCGGACCGCGAGATATCGGTTTCGTTCTGACCTTTGGCGCTGATGTGGGCTCACCTGAATATTATGACTTCAGCAAGAGCAAGTATATTGTCCTGCTTGGTTCACATCTGGGCGAGAATGCCCATAACAGTCAGGTACAGGATATTGTCAAAGGCTTCTCGAGCGGTGCCAAGATGACCGTTGTTGATCCACGTCTTTCCAACATCGCTTCCAAGGCCGATCGCTGGCTGCCGATTAAACCGGCAACGGATCTTGCATTGCTGCTGGCCTGGATCAGAATCATCATTGAAGAGGAACTTTACGATAAGGAATACGTTGCTAAGTATGCCACCGGATTTGATGAATTACGGGCAGCAGTTCAGAAATATACGCCGGAATGGGCTGAGGCTGAAACGACAATAGCAAGTGATGTGATCGTGGATGTTGCCCGTGAAATGGGTAAATGTGCTCCGAACGTCTGCGTCGGAGCTGGTCGCTACGCCACCTGGTATGGTGATGATACTCAGCGGAGTCGTGCCATTGCCATTTTAAACGCCCTGCTTGGTACGTGGGGACGTGAGGGGGGCTATTTCTTCCCCACTGGTGCCAAAGTACCGGAATATCCTGGTTTGCCCGCCTATCCGCATCACGAAGAAACTACGCCAAAGCTTGATGCCGCGTATCCCTTTGCTCTGCTGCAGACAACCACGTCCATTAAGGAAGCAACGATCACTGATAAACCGCATCCAATTAAAGGGTGGTTTGTCTATGGTTCCAACCTTATGAAAACCATGCCGGACAAGCAGGAAACTATTAAGGCTATTAAGAATCTTGATCTGCTGGTTGCTATTGATACCATGCCGGTAGATTTTATTAACTATGCCGATGTTGTATTGCCGGAATGTACCTATATGGAGCGCTTTGATGAACTTTCAGTCGGAAAATTTAAAGGGATGTCCGAAGTTTCCTTAAGACAACCGACGGTTGAGCCGTTGTTTGAATCAAAACCATCCTGGTGGATGGCCAAAGAATTGGGTAACAAACTGGGCCTTTCGGCTTTCTTCCCCTGGAAGGATGGCGAAGAGTATCTGTCTAAACGCTGTGAGGCGGGTGGTATTGATTTTGCCGAGTTAAAAAGAGATGGAGTTGTTGTCAAAAAAGGGGGTAATCCCTATATCACCGCAGAGAATCAGCCCGAGTTTGCTACACCATCAGGAAAGATTGAATTGTATTCAAAACAGTTGGCCGAAAAAGGTTTTGATCCGGTGCCGCAGTACACAAAGCATCCAACGCCCCCGGCCGGTTTTTTCCGGTTGCTGTTTGGCCGGGCACCACTGCACACCTTCTCCCGTACTACTAATAACTTCATGCTGACGGATCTGCAGAAAGAAAACTTCCTCTGGATTAATGCCAAGAAGGGTAGGGAGCTTGGCTTGAAAAATGGGGAATATGTCATGCTGGTTGGGCAGGACGGTGTAACTGCAAACGGACGTATCAAAGTTAAGCTGACCCAGCGCCTGCGTGATGATGCAGTGTATATGAACCATGGTTTTGGTGTGCATTCCAAAGGGATGAGCCGTGCCAATGGTCAGGGAATCGCCGATGATGACCTGATTACAAAGCCCGCCATTGATCCGATCATGGGTGGCAC
>CAIRND010000003.1 GCA_903879825.1 uncultured Geobacteraceae bacterium | reverse complement strand
GTTGCGGTCGTTGCGGCGTTGCGTGATCAAATGCCGTTTTTGGGTTTACTGATGGACGTCCCTGTTTTCCGCATGGAGAAAAATCTCTGCAAAAAATTGACTCACGTCATAATTTCAGGAGGTGTAATCGGTTAGGGTGGGCACTATAGCATAAAAATAGATTAGGTACGACAGGAGGATTATATGTGTGAGTGTGGAGCATCCCGGACGCCGGGAATAGGACCTTTTGCATCCGGCAGGGCATTGGTGGAGTTTGTACTGAACGCTCATGGCGGATCAGTGGCAGTATCAGCACTCCCGAGCGCCCTGGAGCATGATTGCCAGGGATGCGGAAAAACCTTTGTACTTGAAACCTTTGTGCAGAGTTGCCCCGCCTGTGGCGGCGTACACGCCGTGTCTCCCCCCCGCGCCACTGACCCAACGGCCATACAATTCGCCGGAGCCGACTTCGTCATGCCTACAACTGCCTGAGAAATAGGTTGCTATTTGTACTGCATTAAAAAAGGCGACCGTATGGTCGCCTTTTTTAATGCAAATCATAAAAACGTATTGTTACGGCTGCAAAGTAGACATAAAAAATCCTGACGTTGGTGATCCATAGATAAGCAGATAGGCGTTCAGGCTGCTAGACCACCAGATTTTTCCCCCGGACTGACTGTTGCTGATGTTGGATGTATAGATGGTCTTCGCTCCCAGCAAAGTGCCGTTTGTATCAATGAAGCGATAGTATCCGGTCTTGTTGCTGGATGCATCAACTTCAAACCAGTTAATAAGCCACTTGAAGCCGTCCCAAGCCACATGGGAATCAGTTTTAAGGCCAGGTGCGGGCGCAACAACAATCGGTTGTCGGAAGGTCAGATTTGCCCCACTGTAGCGCACTGCCACGGAAGATAAGATGTCAGCGGTACCATTGCCGATTATTACACTGACGCCAAACTCACTGCCATTAAATGCGTCTACGGAGCTTCCCCAATAATTATTTCCGGGGCCGGATGAAATTGTCGTGGTTGCAGCGGTTGAAACAGCACCTGGAATGATTGCAGTGGCTCTCACCGCTACGTTTGTTGAAATAAACTCTCCGGTAAGAACCAGATACACTCCACCGCCGTACCTGACACCTAACACTTCACCAGTACCTATGCTAAATGCCGGGGCTGTCGGATTGCCGCTGGTGTCCACAAAACGACCGTACAAGGTGTTTGTAGGACCGTTCCATACAACCAGAAACGTAGTGCCATCAAAAGCTATTGCGATGGAAGGAGAAGGGGCCACGGGGAAGGCAGCGTCCAGCTGAACTTTATTCAGGACCACTGTCGGATTTAATGCATCAATGGTAGAGACGAACAGGCCAGTCGCCTCCTGCGCAACAATCAGCGCTTTCCCGCCGCCGATGGCGATGGGCGCATCCGGATCAGCAGGCGAAGCAGGGGTGATATTCAGCGCAATCGGTGTAGCCGCTGTGTCGGTATTAATATTAATCAGTTGGGCAAACAGTGGCCCGTTGACCGCACTTTGCCCGTCCAGTAGCAGTGTAATTCCGCTAAGCTCCGCAGAGGTAACGCTCGCCAAACCCGTTAATGTGCTCACTTTGCCAAGTCGCGGCATGGAGCCAACCGGAGTCAACTCTTCCACGGCATTTGAAGCGATTCTGTTTGGTGCAGATGATGGCGCCAAATCGCCGCCGATAACATAGACACGGCCATTAACCGTTTGAACCACCGGATAGTCACGGGGAGTTGGCAGTGGCGCAGCAAGGGTGGTATACGCTGCACTTGTGAAATCATAGGTCCAGACGGTGGATGTCAGGACATTTGCAGCATCATGGCCGCCGATGATGTAGGCAAAGTTGCCGGCTACTGCGGCTGCGTAGCTGGCGCGAGCAGCTGGCAGAGCGGATGATGAGGGGACCCAATTTGTGGCAGCGATTGGTGCCAAAATTAGGGATTCGCGACTGCTGATTGAGCTGGAAGGGGTACCTCCTCCTACGGCCTCTATAATCGTATTACCGGCTAAATCCTGAGTGATAAAGGCGCTGAAGCGTGCGCGAGCGGTAGAAAGTGATGGAGCTGAAATCCAGTTGTTACCAGTAATAGCGGTCGTGTCAAATTGCTCAACTGTTGTTAACGATGTAGCACCGCTCGAGTCGGTGCCGCCGATCGCATAAATTATTCCGTTATAGGCGACACAGGATAGGCGGGCACGTGGTGCCTGCATGGTGGCAGGGGGAGACGGCACCCAAGTGCCCGTGGTCGTGTCAAGCACATCCATACTTGCCAGCGGCTGCGAAGTGGGGATTGTGGCGTCTTCACCGCCGATGACGAAAATCTTTGTGCCGATCGCTACCGCAGCTGCATAGCGCCGTGCTGTTGGCATGTTGGGGCCGGGTGTCCAAGTGTTTGCCACAGGATCGTATATTTCAAGAGTGTTGACAACAGCGTCGCTGGCATCCTGACCACCGATGACATAAATGCGGCCGTTGACGGTTGCGGATGCCGCACGTGAACGTGCCGTTGTCATGGCGGTTTTTGCTGCCCAAGTTGCAACAGGTATTACCGGAGGAGTATACGGGGTGCAATCAATAACAATGGTGTTATTGCCGGGTTGCATTTGCTGGCTGACAGTGCCGAAATAGGTCGGTGTGTCCGTGATGTCATGGCCCCAGACATCAAATTTGTACGTCACGTTATCAGCCACAGAAAATGGAGTAGATGTCTGAGCTGTTGTTGTATTTGAAAATACG
>CAIRND010000002.1 GCA_903879825.1 uncultured Geobacteraceae bacterium | reverse complement strand
ATCGCCTTGGAACCAATCCGGCGCACACCGGTTATACGCGTGCTAAGCTTGAACTGGATTCCCTGCTTGCGCAATGAGCGGTGCAGCGTATCGGCAACCTGACGATCAACATTTGGCAGCATCTGCGGCAACATCTCCATCACGGTGACCTGAGCGCCAAGGCGCCGCCAGACAGAACCAAGCTCAAGACCAATAAAGCCGGCGCCGGCTACAACCAGATGTTCCGGTACCTGATCAAAGGACAAAGCTTCACGTGCCGTTACCACGACCTGTCCATCAAAGGAAATGCCCGGAAGTCCGGAAGCTTCACTACCGGTGGCAAGAATCACTTTTGGAGCGGTGAGTAGCACTGCGGGCGTGGAAGCCGGTTCCAGAAGGCTTTGTTGACCGCTGGATGCAGGCAGAGGTTGAGGCGACGTCAGCTCTACAACATGGTGCCCATCGGCATTGACCCCCTTCAGAACAGCTGATCCGAGGAATCGTTCAATTTTGTTTTTCTTGAACAGATACGCGATACCATCAGTCAGCTTCTTGACGACATCCTCTTTGCGCCGCATCATAACGTCAAGATCGAGCTGCGGAGGGTCAATAGTAATGCCATGCAGGGCAAATTTGTCGCGTGCCAGTAAAAAAAGTTCACTGGAGTCGAGCAACGCCTTACTCGGAATGCATCCTTCGTTAAGGCAGACACCGCCAAGAGTGACGCGTTTTTCAATTACGGCAACTTTCATTCCGAGTTGGGTGGCACGGATGGCAGCAACGTATCCTCCGGGACCGGCGCCGATAATTATTACGTCATATTGTTGTTCAGACATGCTAAAAGCCTCCATTTAAGTTCACCCTTCCAGCAGTAATTCTTCAGGATTTTCGATGTATTCACAGACTTTTTTCAGAAAGCCAACCGCCTCACGACCGTCAATAATTCGGTGATCGTAGGAAAGAGCCAGATACATCATCGGCCGGATCACGATCTGCCCATCGCGCACTACCGGTCGATCCTGGATAGCGTGCATGCCGAGCACAGCGCTCTGGGGAGGATTAAGAATAGGTGTGGAAAGCATCGATCCGTACACGCCACCATTGCTGATGGTAAAAGTGCCACCCTCTAAATCAGAGATAGCCAGATGATTGGTTTTAATTTTTTCTGAAAAGGCGGCAATTGCCGCATCAATTTCAAACATCTTGAGTCTATCGGCGTTGCGTAAAACCGGCACCACCAACCCTTTGTCACTCCCAATGGCCACACCGATGTCATAATAATGGTGAAATACGATATCATTTCCGTCAATGCTGGCATTAACCAGTGGAAATTCTTTGAGAGCTTCACAGCACGCCTTCACGAAAAAAGGCATAAAGCCAAGTGCTATGCCGTGCCGCTGCAGAAAATGATCGCGATAGGTGCTGCGCAACATCTTGACGTGGGAAAGATCCGCCTCGTTAAAGGTGGTAAGCATGGCGGTTTGCTGACGAGCTGCCACCAAACGTTCAGCAACCCGTTTACGAAGAGGCGACATCGGGCGGCGTTCCTCACGTCCCGAGACATAAATCGGTGATTCTTCTGTGTGCACAGAGGCATTTCCCACCGGTTCAGTAATAGCCTGTGGGGTAGAGGGGGGGCTTACATCAAGTTGAGCAGGCACGGGAGGAATGCTTTGGCGTTCAGGAACGACCGGCACCGGATCGACACTCATGGCAGGCCGTGATGCAGGCGGCATTTTTGATTTTTCTTCGATTCGGGTAAACAGGTCATCAAGCGTGATGCGCCCCCCCTTACCACTCCCCGCTACTTCGTCCGGAGCAATATTCTGTTCGCGCATCGCCCGCCGCACGGATGGAGACGATGGCGGTTCAACAGCTGTTCCGACCAGAGGGGCCTCTGGAACATCTGTGACCGCCTCCGGCGTCGCGGCCTGATCGTCAATCATTCCAATTGTTGCCCCGACAGTCACCGTCGTACCTTCAAGTACCGTTATGGTGAGGCGTCCCGCAGCATCGGCATTTAAATCAAGCGTAATTTTATCAGTTTCAATTTCACAAATCGGTTCATCACGCGCGATAATATCGCCGTTTTTTTTAAACCACTTGGCCAACAACGCCTCACGCACTGATTCGCCAACTTCAGGTATTTTTATTTCCATAACCGGCTCCAAATCATCAGTTAAAATTTAGCTCATACAGCCAATGAGTCGAGCCATTCTACTCAAATTCCCCGAATTCACCAGTAAAAACAAAGGGCGACTAAATATAGTCGCCCTTTGTCACATTCAAATGAAAGCCCCCTACGCTTTTCCTGCCAGGTGCTCCCTGCCAAAAGGTGACATCTGTCGCAGACGAGCAATTATGGGAGGCATCTCGCGGATAACGGTGGCAATTTCTGCCTCCGTTGTATAGCGGGACAGTGAAAAACGAATTGATCCATGAGCACAGGTGAACGGCACACCCATGGCTCGCAGTACATGTGACGGCTCCAGCGACCCCGAAGTGCAGGCACTCCCGGACGAAGCACATATTCCAAACTCGGACAGCAGCAGCAGTATCGCTTCCCCCTCGACAAATTCAAAAGCAATTGAGGTGGTATTGGGCAATCTTTCAGCCCCGCCGCCATTGATGCGGGCGTGGGGAATCGCCGTCATAAGAGCGTCCTGCAGGTGGTCACGCATGGCTTTAACGGTCGTATTTTCGGCCTCCATATGCTGTCCCGCCAGTTGACACGCCTTGCCCAGTGCAATGATGGCAGCAGCATTTTCGGTACCGGCACGGCGGCTCTTTTCCTGATGCCCTCCCACCAGAAAAGGCCGAAACGGAGTGCCGCGACGCAGATACAGAACTCCTATTCCCTTGGGTGCATGCAGTTTATGGCCGGAAAGGGAGAGCATATCGATAGTTGAAGCGGCCATGTTGATAGGAATTTTGCCAATGGCCTGAACAGCATCACTGTGAAAAAGAGCACCTTTCGATTGCGCGATGGCCGCTGCCTCTTCTACCGGGAAGATAACCCCGGTCTCGTTGTTGGCCCACATGAGCGATACGATTGCCGTATCGGTATCAATTGCTGCTTTCAATTCTTCTATGTCAAGGCGACCGGCACCATCAACGCCGATTTCCGTAACCCGGTAACCTTTCTGGCGAAGATTGCGGCATTGAGTAAGAACCGCTGGATGTTCAACGCGTGAGGTTATGATGTGACGACGATCAGGGAATACTTCCAGTGCCGAACGGATCGCGGCGTTGTCGCTTTCTGTGCCGCAGGCGGTAAAAATAATTTCATCCGGTGAAGCCCCCAAAAGTTCCGCGACACGGACTCTGGCTTCGTTTACTTTGCTCTGCACCTGGCCGCCAAAAAAATGCATTGAACTGGGATTACCATACAGTTCGCAGAAATAGGGACGCATCTCCTCAAACACCGCTTCATCAACCTTGGTGGTCGCATTGTTGTCGAGATAAATCTCTTTCATTGAGAGACCTCCTCTACCACAATATCCTCAGCGACTAAATCACGCAGTTTTGCTTCAACCATGCGGGCGGTATTGCCGGACGAGGCACAACCGGCACAGGCCTTGCGGAATGCCACCTGAACTTTGGCACCATCAATATCGATCAGCTCAAGATCACCACCGTCAGCCCACAAAAGCGGACGGATGTCGCGTTCCAGCACTTCCTGAATCAGCTGCATCTTCTTCATATTGGATAGTTTTTCAGGACGCACACGGGTTTGTGCCGCCGCTTCGCCCAGCACCTGAGCGATCAGTTCCTTTATCTTCGGAATGCAGCCACCGCAGGCACCACCGGCTTTGGTAAAGTTTGTCACCTGCTCTGCAGTTGTCAGGCTATTGGTCTCAATTACTTTTTTAAGAAAGGTGTCAGTGATGCCGAAACATTTACAGACAATCTCACCCTCATAATCCGGGTAGGCATGGCCATGATCATGTTCGCTATCGTGCTGCGGTATATCCATGCCGCGATATTTAAATATTGCCACCTCAAGAGCTTCCTGCCCCATGACCGAGCAGTGCATCTTTTCTTCCGGCAGTCCACCAAGAAAATCAGCAATATCCTGGTTACTGACAGCCAGCGCCTCATCAAGTGTTTTCCCCTTAACCATTTCTGTCAGTGCAGATGAAGAAGCGATGGCACTGGCACAGCCGAAAGTCTGAAATTTTGCGTCAATAATCGTATCTTTATCGTCATCAAGCTTGAGGTACAGCTTAAGAGCATCTCCACAGGCCAGACTGCCAACTTCTCCAACTGCGTCGGCATCCGTTATTTCCCCGACATTGCGGGGGTTCAAAAAATGGTCCTTAACTATTGGTGTATAATCCCACATGATGCATCTCCTTAAAAAATTGTGTATTTAATTTCAGTTCAGTATAAATTTCCGTCCTGCTGCCATCACCTCTGCAAGGCGTGCATCGTTGCTCGCCTCACCATACAACCGCACTACCGGCTCGGTCCCCGATTTACGGAACAGCATCCAACTGCCGTCAGCGAGTAACAACTTGGTTCCATCAACTCTGATTATTTCACTGACTTTCGTCCCCGCTATCTCCGACGGAAGCGCATTTATTTTATTTTTATAGGCGATTTCCAGCTCCGCCGAAAGCTTAAGGTTGTCGCGGCGAGTAACATAACAGCCCACCTGGCCGTACAGCCTATCGAGAAGTTCGCGAATACTTTTCCCTTCATACGCAACCATTTCTGCCACCAGGAAACAGGCCAGAATACCATCCTTCTCCGGCACATGCCCCTTGATCGTCAGTCCGGCACTCTCTTCTCCACCAATAACCAGTTTGTCCTGGCTGATCAGTTCACCGATATACTTGAAACCGACCGGCGTTTCATACACCGGGACGCCATGTTTTTTTGCAACAGCATCAATAAGGTGCGAGGTCGCCACGCTGCGAGCCACCCCACCCTCCAACTTGCGTACCCGAATCAGATAATCCAGCAGCAGGGCGATGATATAATTCGGTTCAATATAACTGCCATCTGCGTCCAGAATACCAAAACGGTCAGCATCACCATCAGTGGCCAGGCCAAGCTTAATATCGGAATCACTTTTGACTAAGGAGATGAAATCAGGAATGTGAGCCTCAGACGGCTCGGGTGGTTGACCGCCGAAATAAGGATCAAGATGGTCATTTATGATTGTATAGGGAATGCCACGTGAGCGGAGCGGTTCATCCAGATAACCACGGGCTGTGCCATACAACGGGTTGAGCGCCACTTTACCCAGACGCTTTATCACGTCAAAATCAACCTTCTGCTCGAGAGCTTTCAGATAAACATCCTGCGGATTTATGCGTTCCATAAGGCCCTGAAAACCAGCGGCCTCAAGCGGTAGTTCTTTGTAGCATACCGTCCCGATCATGGCATTGGCGCGCCGCTCGATCTCATTGGTAGTTTCAGGTAATGCCGGGCCTCCTGAAGAGGGGGAAAACTTGACACCGTTGTACTCAGGCGGGTTATGGCTGGCGGTAAAGTTGATGCCGCCGGCAGCACCACGCCGCAGAATTTCATACGATATCACCGGCGTGGGAGTATCACGCTCACAAATAAAGGCCTTGACCCCGGCTCCAGCCAGGACACGGGCGGAAGCTTCGACGAAGCGCTGCCCCATGAAGCGGGTGTCGCAGCCGATCACAACACCTTTATCACCTTCACCGGACGCCTTAATGGTATCAGCAATTGCCTGAACAACCACTTTCACATTGTCAAAGGTGAAATCCTCACACAGAATTCCGCGCCAGCCCGATGTTCCAAAGGTTATTTGAGTCATTGTACCCCTCCCGGCATAATAGGACATCTTTTGTCGTGTTAGAATAGTACACATGTGGTCGCTCGTCAAGCGAAACGAAACGGCAGATACATTTACTTTTTTCACAGAGTAAACCACATAAAAACACTTTTATGGGGCAATAGATGAACTTGCATTGGTTTAAAATTTCATGATACATTTGGCCATCTGGATTACCTTCATTTATCAAAAGAGGAGGATGTATGCGGCGATTCTTCGTAATAATTGGTATTGTGGCACTGATGGCAGCACCGTTAAACTCGCTTGCTGGCTGGGGAGATGTTCTCGATACTGCGGATCGAGTGGAAAAACTTATGATAAAGCGGCCGACTCCGCCACCGCCATCGGAACAGGAAGAGCCGGGTGATGAGCCGCCTCCTCCTCCAAAAAGAGAATCGCGCCCGGCACCGTCTCGGGGCAATGAGGATGCCCATTTCATCCAATCAGATGATTACTTCATCAGCACGGAAGATCTGGGAGGACATTCGTACATTTATGTTGATCTGGCAAAAATGATCACACCACCCAGCGGCGGCACCAAGGACGAAGGCGAATTTATGAAGGTGCGGGATGGTCAGAATAAGTGGACCGGCTTTGTCTGGCAGTCACGCATTGCTTCAAGCAGCGAGTTACGGCTCGGCATGCACTTCATCGCGTTCAACGACAATCAGCAAAAAGGTGTCTACCAGTCACCCAACAAGAAAGATTCCGCCCGTGGCGGCACCTGGTGGTATGCCAAGATCACCGATATGTCTGATACCTACAAAGGCTATGTGACAGCCTCGGGAAATTACAAGGTAGGACTCAAAAACATCCGCATCCCCATCCCCTACGGAACAGCAAGCCGCTAGTTTGCAGGGCAGCTTATATGATGATGAGTAGCATGTATTGAAGGGCGGCCATTTTGGCCGCCCTTCAATTGTTATGTAAGAGCTTTTTAGGGTCTCACGTACCTCGTAGCAAAGTTCAAAAGGCAAATCCCCCTTAATCCCCCTTTCAGAAGGGGGACTTCAAACCATGTTCAGCCCCTGCATCACTCTTCATAACAGGGGATTTTGAATTCGCCTTTACCCCACTTTGCAAAGGGGGGCAAGGGGGGATTTGCCTTTCCTGTATCACCTTCAAAATTTCTTCAACCACGGCATCCGTCTCCCGTAACACCTGAAGATTATCAAAACGCAGCACCAGCAACCCAGCTTCTGAAAGGCACTTATCCCGTTCAGCATCTTTTCTGGCATGCTCTGTCTCATAATGCTGTCCGCCATCAACCTCAATAACTAAAGCCGCCGCGTGGCAATAAAAATCCACAATAAATGGGCCAACCGGTTTTTGCCGGTAGAACTGAACATCGAGCAATTGTTTCCCACGCAGCCGCGACCACAACACCCGTTCGGCATCGGTCATATTATTGCGAAGCTCTCTGGATGGCGGTTCCAGGTTGCGGCTGTATTCAATCATGATGCGCTCCCTCTAAAGCAAATCCCCCTAAATCCCCCTTTGCAAAGTGGGACTTCAAACCATGTTCAGCCCCTAAGTACCTTTATGCCCCAGAGGGTACCTTCAAAAAGGGGGACTTGTTTTTGTTTTGCAGTTACCCCACTTTTTAAAGGGGGGCCAGGGGGGATTTGGTTTTGGTTGCCAACGGTTTATCCCCGCGAAAGCTCTAAAGGCAAATCCCCCTAAATCCCCCTTTCTGAAGGGGGACTTTTAAACCAAACCAGGCACTGACCAATTTCATCGAAGGGGAACGTTGATTTTCTCCCCACTTTTCAAAGGGGGGCCAGGGGGGATTTGCCTTTAACGCATCACCTATTAATATCTGCTGAAATGTTTCCAACCTATTCCAAGTGCGCGCTTGACCTGAATCAGCCAACAGTAGTATATGTTTACGCTCAGATTATTCATAAAAAGGATTCGCATAAATGACCAAAGAACTTGCCAAGGGGTACGAACCCCATGATGTTGAAAAAAAATGGTACTCAGAGTGGGAAACGAAAGGTTATTTCCACGCTGCCGCTACATCGGATAAGAAGCCATACTCCATAGTCATCCCTCCTCCAAACGTCACCGGCGCCCTGCACATGGGGCATGCTCTCAACAACACCTTGCAGGACATTCTCTGTCGCTGGAAACGGATGCAGGGATATAACGTGCTTTGGATGCCAGGCACCGACCATGCCGGTATCGCCACCCAGAACGTTGTCGAGCGGCAACTGAGCGCCGAAGGAAAGGATCGCCATGATCTGGGACGTGATGCATTTATTGAGCGCGTCTGGAAATGGAAAGCGGAGTCCGGTGGCCAGATCATCGGCCAACTGAAACGCCTCGGCGCATCGTGCGATTGGGAACGCGAGCGTTTTACCATGGATGAAGGTCTCTCAAAAGCGGTACGCACCGTGTTTGTCAAACTGTACGAAGATGGCCTGATTTACCGCGACAACCGCCTTATTAACTGGTGCCCCCGCTGTCATACGGCGCTCTCTGACATTGAAGTCGAACATGAAGATCATAAGGGCCACCTCTGGCACATCCGTTACCCGGTAGTAGGTGAACCGGGACGTTTTGTGGTCGTGGCAACAACCCGTCCGGAGACCATGCTGGGGGATACCGCCGTGGCGGTGCATCCCGAAGACGAACGCTACAGCGATCTGGTAGGCAAAAAGGTTCTCCTGCCGCTCTTAAGCCGTGAGATCCCGGTTGTCGCCGATGACTATGTAGATAGGGACTTTGGCACCGGCGTCGTCAAAATTACCCCGGCCCACGATTTCAACGACTTCGAGGTTGGCCTGCGCCATGGTTTGGACAAGATCAACGTCCTCGACGAATCCGGCATCATCAACGCCGCCGGGCATCAGTACGAAGGACTGGATCGCTTTGCCGCCCGCACCCGGATCGTGGCCGAACTGGAGGCCGAGGGTCTGCTGGACAAAATTGAAGAACACCCGATGTCGGTCGGCGGTTGCTACCGCTGTAAGACTGTAGTCGAGCCGTATCTCTCGCTGCAGTGGTATGTAAAAGTTGCCCCGTTGGCAGAACGGGCTCTGGATGCAGTTAAGAGCGGCAAGACCCGCATCCTCCCCAAACAGTGGGAAAACACGTACTACGACTGGATGGAGAACATCCGTGACTGGTGCATATCGCGTCAGATTTGGTGGGGCCACCGCATCCCGGCTTGGTTCTGCGAGCACTGCGGCGAAATAACCGTCGCTATGGATACGCCGACGGTCTGTTCCAAATGCGGCAGCGACGAACTCCGCCAGGAAACCGATGTGCTGGATACCTGGTTCTCCTCAGCACTCTGGCCCTTCTCCACCATGGGGTGGCCTGATCAAACGCCTGAACTGAAAACATTCTATCCGACCGCCTGCCTGGTGACCGGCTTTGACATTCTCTTTTTCTGGGTGGCCCGCATGATGATGATGGGGCTGCATTTCATGGACGAAGTACCCTTCACGGATGTCTACATTCACGCGCTGGTGCGCGATGCCCAAGGGCACAAGATGTCGAAATCCAAAGGGAATGTCATTGATCCGCTGACCGTTATTGATCAGTATGGTACCGATGCCTTCCGCTTTACCCTCGCCGCTTTTGCTGCTCAGGGACGTGATATCAAACTGGCCGAAGAACGCATCGTCGGCTACCGCAATTTCTGCAATAAGGTATGGAATGCCGCCCGCTTCACCCTTATGAATCTTGAAGGTTTTGATCCGGACAGCGTCAACTACGATTCGCTGGAATTTTCTCAAGGGGATAAGTGGATTCTGCACCGTTTGAATGAAACCGCCCGAATTGTCGATGAAACCCTTATTGGCTACCGCTACAATGAAAGCGCTATGGCACTGTACCAGTTTACCTGGAGCGAATTCTGCGACTGGTATCTGGAGCTGTCCAAGCAGGACATTTACAACGGCACGCCGGAGCGCAAACAGGCCACCCAATATGTTCTCTGGTACACGCTGGAAAACCTGCTGCGCCTGCTGCACCCGTTTATGCCCTTCATCACCGAAGAGATCTGGCAGGCATTACCGGGAACAAAAGCAACCCCGACCATCATGCAGGCGCCCTACCCCGAATATTGTGAACAGCGCTCCTTCCCCGAAGATGCTGCTGACATGGAACGGGTCATGGCAGTTATCGGTGGTATCCGCAACATCCGTGGCGAAATGGATGTTCCTCCGTCAAAGCAGATCGCCGTCATCCTCTCCTGCGGCAGCGAAGCAAGCAAGCGCCTGATGAAGCACAACGAAAGCGCCATTATCAGCCTGGCCAGAGTTTCCGATCTTGCCATTGGTTTCGAAATAGAAAAACCGGAAGATGCCTCGATACAGGTAGCCGGTGATGTCCAGATTTATGTGCCGCTTAAAGGAATGGTGGATGTAGCCGCCGAGGAAGAACGTCTGCTGAAGGAGATCGGCAAGATCGACAAAGAGATCGAGATGTTCTCCAAAAAGTTGGAGAGTCCCGCTTTCGTCGATCGCGCTCCAGCTGAAATTGTTGCCAAAGAGCGCCAGAAATTGGCGGATGTGAATAGTAAAAAACTAGTGTTGGAAGAGAGTCTGGATAAAATACGCAAGTTGAAGTAGATTCACGTCACAACCGTTTTCAAAATTAAAGGCCTGGAATAATGAGAAATATCACTACTATTCTTGCTAACGATGATTGGACGCTTGACGTTGCTTTTGATGACGGTTCTGAGCGGCGGTTTGATGTGAAGCCATTACTCGACTGCGAAGCATTTGAACCTTTGCGGAATCTCTACGCCTTCAAGTCAATACGTAACTGCGGCTACTTTATTGAGTGGAGTGACGAGATTGACCTTAGCGCTGACAC
Source organism: uncultured Geobacteraceae bacterium (assembly GCA_903879825.1). Lineage (GTDB taxonomy): Bacteria > Desulfobacterota > Desulfuromonadia > Geobacterales > Pseudopelobacteraceae > JACRCG01. The sequence goes on along the minus strand of CAIRND010000002.1, from coordinate 10,126 downwards.
GCTTTTTTTAGACGGAAAATCTTTAAAATAACAAGTTGCACCGACATACATAATTATCAAGAAACTGAAGTTAAACATATAGGAGTCTCAACTCTATACCATTTCCAGAAGTGCCGGCGGTTGATACCTGACCCCAAAGACTTTTCCGTCGAGCGAAAAAAGGATGAGAACTTATGAACGTGTTTTTTGCTGTTTGTACCGTCGTGATCTCATTTTCCGCAGTGCAGGCGTTTGCCGACAGTTTCCGTTGCCCGAATGGTAATATTGTCTCTACTGGAGATGGAATATCCACAGCGGCGGCCAAATGTGACCCTCCAGCAAATGTGTTCAAACGTGAGGAACCAATAGAGACGGAAGTAAGTTTCAATGATAGTACGAGAGGTATGAAAACAATCTACATTGAGGTACAGGAGTGGGTTTACACTAAAGATTCAAATCTGTTGCATACATTAATATTCCGTAACGGCATCCTTAAAGAGGTCATTACTGGTGGCTTTATTCGTTAGCAGAACCTTTGAGTGCCTACGCATTTGACGAGACCTGATTAATCGCCGGCAAGAATACCAAAGATACAACATTGATTTATGCGGCCTGTGTCAATAAAGAGAATTACATACCACCTATTACCAATCGCTTTTACCAGACTAAAACAGGAATAACCAATGCACCAGACACAAAATGTCGCCATATTCGCCAAAATCCATGACCGTCGCTGTCTTGGCATCGCCAGCGACCTGATTACCTGGCTTGAGAAGCGTGGCTGCACCCCTATGGTTGATGAACAGCTGTCGAGCCAACTCGGCTATCTTAAAGCGTTGACGATGGAGGAGATTCGGGACCAGGCTGAACTGGTTGTTGTTCTGGGGGGGGACGGCACACTCATCTCGGTGGCACGGCTTTTTAGCGGTAAAGAGGTCCCTATTCTGGGGGTCAACCTGGGCAGTCTCGGTTTTCTGACCGAGATTACGCTAGAGGAACTGTACCCACGCCTGGAAAAGTGCCTGGAGGGAAACCCGCGCGTTTCGGAGCGGATGATGCTGGAGGTAACCCTTCACCGCGAGGGCCAGGAAATCGAGAAGGGCCACGTCCTCAATGATATGGTTATCAACAAAGGCGCTCTGGCCCGTATTGTGGACCTGGAAACCAAGGTCAACCGTCATTTTCTTACCACCTACAAAGCCGACGGACTGATCGTGTCAACCCCCACCGGTTCTACCGGTTATTCTCTCTCCGCCGGTGGCCCGATTATCCACCCGCTGGTGAGCTGCATCGCCATCACCCCCATCTGCCCGCACACACTGACCAATCGCCCCATCGTCGTCCCGGATGAATCCGTCATCTCGATTACCGTCACGTCGTCTTTTGATGAAAAAGTGTATCTGACGCTGGACGGCCAGGTCGGCTTTGAACTGCGGGAAGGAGACTCGGTTGACGTGCGAAAGGCGCTGAAAACGACCTCTCTGGTGATGTCCCGCAGTCGTGATTATTTTGAGATTCTACGCACTAAACTGAAGTGGGGAGAGCGTTGAGACAGCATGTTAACTGACCTGACCATTAAAAATGTCGCCATCATAGACACTCTTCACATCTCATTCAACGCCGGATTAACTGTACTGACCGGTGAGACCGGAGCCGGCAAATCGATCATCATCGATGCGGTTGGGCTGATCATGGGCAATCGCGCGTCCGGTGATCTGATCCGCTCCGGCGAAGAGGAAGCTGTCGTTGAGGCGCTCTTTGACATCTCCGATCACCCCCACATCCGGGAACTACTCTCGGCGGCCGGTTTTGAATGCGAAACTGAATTGCTGATAAAACGTTCTCTGCCACGCTCCGGCAAAAACAAGATTTTTATCAACGGCTGCATGGCCACATTGGCACTTTTATCGGATATCGCCCCGCGCCTGATCAACATTTACGGCCAGCACGATTCCCAAACCCTGCTTAAACCGGAAAACCACCTGCGGCTGCTGGATACATTTGCCGGTATCGGCGACCAGCGGCAACAGTTTACCAACCAATTTGTCCAACTGGCCTCCGTACGAGAACAACTGAGTGGGTTGGAACATGCAGAACGGGAAGCTGAACGGCGGCTCGACCTCCTGTCGTACCAATCTGAAGAGATTGCCAAAGCAGCACTCAAACCGGGAGAAGAGCAGCAACTTGAGGAGCAGCGCCAGCTTCTGGCACATGCTGAAAAGTTGCAGAGTGTCAGCGGTGAAGCATTTGATCGTCTGTACGGTGGCGACGGGACTCTTTTAGGCCAGCTCAAACGTATATCCAACTCAATAATTGAACTTTCAACCATTGATCATTCGCTGCAGGATACGGCAGCTGCGCTTGAAGGTGCCTATCTGCAACTGGAGGATGCCTCCATTACCCTGCGTGATTATTCTTCCCGCATCGAGTCTGACCCTGCGGCGCTGCAGCAGATTGACGACCGGCTCGACCACATCGGGAGATTGAAAAAGAAATATGGTTCGACAGCAGAAGAGATACTGGCCTACAAAGCGGGGATAGATGAAGAGCTGAAACTGCTGCGTGGCAGAGAGCAGAGCAAACAGGATCTGGAAGCGGAACAGGTCCGGCTGAGCGAGGAGTTGCACCATCTGGGCAGAGAGCTGACGGCTGCCAGAAGATGCGCCGCCACAAAGCTTAAACATGCTTTGGAAAATGAAGCTCATCAACTGGCCATGAAGGGCGCCATTATCGAACCGACTCTGGAGCCTTTAGCAGAACCGCGTTCAAGCGGATTTGAACGGGTCGAGTTTCTCTTTTCTCCAAATCCGGGGGAAATACCCCGACCACTAGCCAAAATAGCTTCCGGCGGCGAACTATCGCGACTGATGCTGGCTATCAAGCAGGTATTGCCTGATAGCGACGTTCCAACTCTCGTTTTTGACGAGGTTGATACCGGCATTGGCGGCGCCACGTCGGAACTGGTGGGAAGAAAACTTAAGAACGTTGCGGCCCGCCAGCAGGTACTCTGCATCACCCATCTGCCGCAAGTGGCGGCCTGTGCCAATCACCAACTGAGGGTGGAGAAACTGATTACAAACGGACGGACGACTACCCGTATCCTCGACCTGAGCCATGATGAGCGGACCCGCGAACTGGCACGTATGCTGGCCGGCGCAACCATCACCGATTCTGCTCTGAACCATGCTGCCGAAATGCTGGCGGCAGGCGCAACGATCTGAGCGATCAGTTTTTTAGCTTTCATTCAAGAGGTATTCAATGAGCCGCTTACAACCGGTTTCCGCAAATGACGAAAAAAGAAGACTTCATTCTCTCATGGAAATTGCTGCTTTGATAAATTCGTCACTTGACCCTGGCGAAATCAAACGGCTTGCGGTGGAGATGGCCACCAGCTGCGTCAATGCCGATGCAGCCAGTCTGCTTCTGCTTGATCCCGGGACGGAGGAGCTCTACTTCGAGGCATCAACCGGTGACAAGACGGCACAGCTTAAGGAGATCCGGCTCAAGCCTGGGCAGGGGATCGCCGGCTGGGTCGCACGCAGAGGCGGTGCATTAATCATTGATGATGTCCAAGCGGACAAACGCTTTAATAAGGATGTCGACCGAACGACCGGCTATGAAACCCGTAATATGATTGTTGTTCCGGTAGCCAGTAAGCAACGTATGGTGGGGGTTCTCCAGGCAATCAACAAGAAGGATGGACATTTTTCGGATGATGATCTGGAAATTTTGGAAACGCTGGCCCACCAGGTCGGGACGGCCATAGAAAACGCCCTGCTCTATCAGGAACAACGGGATACGTTTTTAGGGGTCACGATGGCATTTGCCGAGGCGCTTGAAAAACGTGATACCTACACGGGTGGACATACACGAAGGGTGTGTGAATACAGCATGGCCATAGCTCAGCAGATGAAGCTGCCTGAAAAACTGTTGGAAGAGCTGCATCTGTCAGCGATTCTCCATGATATCGGAAAAATCGGGGTTCCTGACCGGGTACTCCAAAAACCGGGCAAACTTGATCTGGATGAATTTGCCGAAATGAACAGCCATCCCGTACTTGGTTCTGAAATTTTGGAGCACGTTAAATCGTTGCGGGCGATGATCGGCGGCGTACGCCACCATCATGAAAAATATGACGGCAGCGGCTATCCCGACCAGAAAAAGGGAGAGGACATCCCTCTGATCGGCCGGATTATCGCCGTTGCTGATGCCTTTGACGCCATGACATCAACTCGTCCCTATCGCACGGCCCTCAGTCACGAAATCGCTTTGAATGAGCTGGAAGCCTGCAGCGAAAAACAGTTCGATCCCGGCGTGGTTGAAGCCTTTATTGTCGTTTATAAAGAGGGGAACCTTTCCTGCTGTAACTAGACATCCTGCAACACTTATTCTTTCGGTGCAAACCCCTCTAAATCTCCCCTTATCAGGGGAGACTTCAAGGCCTCCCCCCTGATAAGGGGGGACTGAGGGGGGTTGGTTTTAGATGCTCCTGTTTCCTAAACCCCACCCCATCAACGCCCCTTGGCAGCCACAACCTGGTTGCGTCCGCCGTTCTTGGCAACGTAGAGCGCTTCGTCAGCCCCTGCATTGAGAGCAGCCGAATCACCATAGAGTGAAAGCGGGGCAATTCCGCAACTAAAAGTACATGAAAATGTTTCGTCTTTTGCCTGAAAACTGACGGCAGCGAAACTCTCCCGCAACTCGTTCAAAAGAACGCCAGCCTCGGAAATAGTGCAGCCGGGAAGAATAACGGCAAACTCTTCACCGCCAAATCGACCAACAATATCAGCTTTACGCACGCGTTGCCTGATAAGCCGGGCAAGAGCAATCAAAACCCGGTCACCAAGCGGATGGCCATAGGTGTCGTTTACGTTCTTAAACTTGTCCACATCAATCATGGCAAAGCAGACTTCTTCCTGTTTGCGTTGGGCATGGGCAATGGCCGTATCCAGATGTTCCTTCGTTGCCGTATGATTGAACAGGCCGGTCATACTGTCCCGCACCATCTGGGAACGGATGATTTTCATCCGCTCGGCTCGCACCACCACGGAGGAAATCAGATAGTGAGGTTTGATCGGCTTGGTCAGAAACTCATCACCTCCAATATGCATGGCCTCAAACTGTTTGTCGATGTCGGTTTCGCTGGAGAGGTAGACGATAGGAATACTGAAATAGGTGCCCATTTGACGAATGGCCTTGGCTAACTCCATGCCGTTACAACCGGGCATATACATATCCATTAGTATCAGATCCGGTTTGAATTCGAACAAGGGAGACATCACCTGCAGAGGATCATTCACCGTCAAGGTTATCATCCCCGCTTCCTGAAGAATCAAAGCGTGATATTCGGCCAGTTGCGGATCATCATCAACAATCATAATACGGTACGGCTCCGGCTTAACCGCCCAAGTGAGCAGACTGAGTGTGGAGCAAAGATCCGTCATATTGATCGGTTTTACAAAGTAGGCACTTGAACCGGCACGCACAGCAGACAATCGACTTTCGAGTGTATCCCGAGACGAAATAAAAACCGTGGGAATCGGGTTATCACGTGTCGACTGAATGACCTTCATAATTTCTGCACCTCCCGATGGATTATCGGGAAATATCATGTCCATAACAATCACATCGGGTGGGGAATTTTGTACTGCGTTACTCAACTGTTCGGGTTCGCCAAAGGAAAACACCTCGAAACCAAAACAGCCTATCTGCGTTGCCAATGTCAGACGCTGGAACGAATCATCTTCGCACAGATACACAAGCTTCCGTTCTCTTTCGGCAGTTTTTTCAGCGGCTATTGCCAGTTCATGAATCTGCAAATCCATTCCCTGCAACGGATCAATCGTGGAAATTTCGTGTTCCATTCGAGTGAAATGTTCCTGCATTTTTTGATGCCACTGTCTGTCAGGAGCAGAGGAAGCACACAGCGCATCTTTTGCCAGATGTTCCCCCGCTGCTGCTTCCGCACTCAACATACTCAGCCGAAACGAAGCGCACGCCCCTTTCATGGTGTGAATGCGCCGATGCAGATCTTCCAGCGAAGCGTGCGCATCGTCTCCGACAACAAAAGCGGAATAGGCAGACCGGATTGCTTCCAGTTGTGCAGGCAGTTGTTTTATGTAAGCCTCACGAATTTTTTTAAGTTTCGCAGCCACAATTGTTGTTTTAGTGTTCAAATCATTACATCCTTTCTGACGTTTTGAGGCGGTACATAACAAGAATCAATCAGAACTGAATCTGGACTTTTTTTGCGGTTCCTTCCGGCTTGACCCAGAGCAGGGTCTTTCTGGCTCGTGAGCACCAATCGCGCACATCCTTTTCAAAGGTGGGGCAATCGGCAATAACTTCAAGGACATCACCCGGTTTCATCTTTACCGATAAAACGGTGATCTTGAGTGTCGGTTGCGGACATTTGAGCCCTCGTGCGTCAAGTACTGAAACTGCCATAATGAATCTCCTCCTGTTTGTTTTTATGTTTCTGTATCATCTCAATCTCAACATCATTACACGCTATCCCCGCGTACCAGTAACCTGTGTCAAAAACCATGCAAACCTCACCACAGAGTCACAGAGATCTCAGAGAAAAACTTTTTATATCCAACACAATATAGTTGTTACCATAATACCCGACTGCCACCTTTTGGGTAAACCCGGTCTTTCAAAAGACTTACTATTTACTCTGTGTTCTCAGTGACTCTGTGGTTGAACTGCCATTTTTGATAAGTGGTCCCAACAGACGAACCGATTCAACCATTTCATTGATAACCCGACCAAACTTTTCCCCTTCTCCTGCGGAAACATAGTCCAGACGGCAGCGCTCTTTTTCGATTCCCAGCTGTTCCAGCACCATAGTCAACATGGTGTGACGCTGCAAGGCGCGGCAGTTACCTTCTTTGTAGTGGCAGTCGCCAGGATGACAGGCCAGGATAATAACACCATCGGCACCTTTTTCATAGGCCGAGAGAACAAACTGCGGATCGACCCTGCCACTGCACATGACCCTGATTACCTGAACATTGGGAGGATACGATTCCTGCATGCCGCCCGCTTTATCGGCACCGGCATAGGAACACCAGTTACACAGGAATCCGATTATTTTAGGCTCAAAGTTTTTCACCGCTGTCATGAAAGAACTCCTTCTATCTCGGCCATGATCTGCTCATTGGTAAAGTGATGTCCAACAATGGCTCCTGCCGGGCAGGCGGTCACGCAGGTGCCGCAGCCGTGGCAGAGGACAGAGTTAACATTTGAAGCATTATGTTCGACATTGAAAGAGATCGCTCGGTAGGGGCAGACAGAGCCACAGAGACGACAACCGGAACAGCGGGTTTCATCAACCTCAGCGGTGATTGGTTCGATCTCAATGGTGCGCCCCGGCTGAAGCCCGGCCAAGGTGTAGCCGACGCTGGCCATCCCTTCCAGCATCGCCGATCTGATATCCATCGGCTCCTGGCAGGAACCAGCCAGATAAACCCCTTTGATGGTGCTCTGGGCGGCGTCCATCCGTCCATGCAGTTCACGAAAGAACCCGAATGAATCACGGCTGACATCCAGCAGGGTGGCAAGCGTATCAGCTCCCTCTGCGGGTATCACGGCCGGACAGAGAACCACCATATCCGCACAAAACACCTCTCCCGTAGAGCTGACCTCAAGCCTGCCATTAGCGGTACGTGTGACGGCAAGATCTTTGATACCATCGTAACGCTTCAGGGAAGATTTTGTGTTCCTGACAGCGTGGTTAAATAAAGTGCGCGCCTCTTTGCCCGGCATTACCAGCTCCCGGTGATAATGAGTTATGCAGGCATCCGGGAGTTTGGCCGAAATCATATGATTGAATTTGAATGCGTACTGGCAGCAGATGCCGGAACAATAGGGTTTATGCTCTTCGTCCAGGCTTCCGACGCAATGAATGATAGCAACCGACGTTGGAACGTTACCGTCTGCGGTCAGGATTTCACCACCCGTCGGACCGGTGGACGAAAGCAGCCGTTCAAATTGCAAGGCGTCGTAGACATCGGGCAGAGTGCCCATACCCAGACCAACCAGGTGAGAGGCATCATACAACCCGGCGCCGGTAGCCACAATAATTGCGCCGATTTTCCGTTCGACAATAGCCTCTTCCTCTTCCAGAGCGACAACCTCTTCGCCCATCGGACAGGCATCCTTACAGGCGCGGCACTCCTCCCCCTTTGAGCGGAGACAAACCCCCTCCATCAGAAACGGGGCGTTCGGCAGCACTCCTGCAAAGGCGAAATCGATCGCTTTGCGCTCGCTGGCGTTGCTGTTAAACTCATTCATGGTCGTAGCGGGGCAGACCGCCACACATTCGCCGCAGCCGATGCATTGGTGCAGTGAAACGTGGCGCGGCTTCTGCCTAATTTTCGCATTAAAATTACCGTAAAAACCGGTCACACCGATCAGTTCCGACATGGTCATCAGCTCGATTTTTTCGGCGTAGTCACCATGGAGCAGCTCTCCCATCAGCGGTTCCAGCATGCAGGGGGCACATTCCAGAGCCGGGAAGAGTTCATCATAACGGACCGGAAGGCCGCCAATAAACGGCGTCCGTTCAACCAGCACCACTGATCGACCCGCTTCAGCCAATGACAGGGCCGCCTTCATCCCGGCCGGACCGGCACCGATGACAAGCGCATCAGGACAGATTTCAAGCAGTTTCTTTTCCAGAGGTTGCTGCAACCGCACCCGGCAGACCGCTCCCCGAATAGCTGCTATCGCCTTTTCAGTTGCAACGGCCGGATCTTCCGTCACCCAGGCAATCTGCTCGCGAATGTTGACCATCTGCATCAGATAGGGGTTCATACCCGCATTGGTCAGACAACGCCGGAAGGTGGCTTCATGATCTCGAGGTGAACACGCAGCCACGACTACCCGATCAGGCTGCTCTGACTTTACACTCTCCTCAAACTGCCGTTTGCCATCTTCCGAGCAGATAAAATCCACGATCTGTACATAGGGGCGGTCAGGAAAGGTTGCGGCCGCTGCGATCAACGCATTGGAGCTGATCTTATCGGAAATATTACTGCCGCAGTTACAGAAATAGAGCCCAATTTTCACGGTGCCTCCTCCCATGCCATAATCTCCGCAACGATCAGGCTGACAGCCTCCGGCAATGCTGCAGCCACTTTATCGGTGAGACGTTCGCTAAAAAGGTCAAACTCACACGCCTCAATACCCCAGAAGGAAAGCTGTTCCGGAAGATCAACCCCCACCATCACCCCCAGGTCATACGCGGTGGTAAAATCTGTATCGTGGCTGGAAAACGTGTTCTTGGTGGTTACAAAATGCTTGGGATCAAAACGGTGGACAGTGCCGGGAGCCGCACCGCTCAGCATGGCATCCACCACCACCGCCCGCTTAAAACCGGCCATCGCCTCCATCAGGCGAATCCCCCCGGTAGGCAGCTCCGTTACGGTCAGTTTCATGACATCGGTGAGACGCTCCGCCACAGCATGGGCAACGGCAATCCCGACGCCATCATCGGAAAGCAGCCGGTTCCCCATCCCTATTATGACGGTACCCGACGCAGCAGACCCGTTCATCCCTTCCTCCGCATCTCCCGCAGCAGTCCACCCTGACTGTCACGTATCGCGACGGTCAAAGGCATCTTGCCGGGGAGAAAGTGGGTTGCGCAGGAAAGGCAGGGATCATACAATCTGAACGCCATCTCCACCCTGTTGAGGATTGATTCATCCGGCGCGTGAGTGGTTATCAGCTTTTCCGCTGCGCGCTTTATGGACATGGAAATGGGAGCATAATTGTTGGTGGTGCCAACGATCATATTGACCATCGTCAGCACTCCCCGCTTATCAGTAACATAATGATGGGTCAGCGTTCCGCGCGGCGCCTCGACAGAGCCGACACCCTCGCCGACAAAACAGGCCGGATCAGGAATAGTGCGGGTCTCCGGGGAGGTTATTTCAGGATCACACGCCAGCTCCAGCATCCTCTCCGAAGCGTAAAGCAGCTCTATCAGCCGCGCCCAGTGGGTGGCAAGGCGGTGATGAATAGGCTCATAGCGGGCAGAGGTGATTTTTTTGCAGCCAAACGTCTCGTACAGACGCTGGTACTCCTCATGTGCCAGAGGAGTTGCCATCCCCTCGGAGACATTCAACCGCGACAGCGGTGT
>CAIRND010000001.1 GCA_903879825.1 uncultured Geobacteraceae bacterium | reverse complement strand
TAACATTGCTGTCATATATGATGGCGGTGACGCGCTCATACCAGAAGTGGAGCATGTATGTTGTCAGTCGTATGAGACTTGGCGCTGTTTATGCTTTACGTGAACGAGATACTTCAAAAGTTTAATTTATAATCTGAATAGTTCTACTTTGTCACATTCAAAAGCAACCCCCCTAACCCCATAAGCGCTAACTTAAATAGGTGTGCAGTATTTTTCATGTTGGTTGATTCTTTTTCTTGGTGGTTCTTTCAAATGCGTCAATATGTGTCGCCATTGCATTATGCTTCTTGCAAGTCCAATGGCAGCATTAACCGCCCGACTTATGAGATGCAGCATAAATGAAGTCTCGCGCCAATGACACCTGTTACTATGCTTGGCTTTTGGGCGTTGGGTATCCCCAGGGGGAAAAAGTCTCGCCGCAGGCGATCATGGATTCGATCAGTAGTGCCACAAAGAGTTTTCCATGGAGCCAGGCTTTAGAGCCTTCAGTATCCATTTTCCTGAGGTGCCCCAAGCCTAGCAGCGACTTGAGGCGTTTAAATACGAGCTCTATCTGCCATCTTGCACGATACGTCTCCAGTACCACAGTTGCAGAACAGGTTCGTGGTAGTGTGGTAAATACAAATATATATTCGGCAGATTCTAGTGTTTTAGGGGTTATTGTGTGTCCCTTTTTCTTGCTTTCACGCGCTGCTTTTTCTTTTGCAATACGTGCGGCTTCTTTGCTCTTTTTTATGGCGCACAATCGGCCTTTGATTTTCTCACCGTCATTGCAGATAACCGTGACGTCCCAGTCACCAATCTTTGAGCCGTCAAGTGTTCTTAAGTGGGGCAGTAGCTCAAACTTACCACTATCTGGGACATGAAGTGGCAAGCTAGTTGCGTTGATCCGGGTCAAAACAAAACCACCATGGCTGGCTGCATACCTGATATTCGGTCGAGTTCCAAAACCCCTGTCGCCAACCAGCAAGTCACCAGGGGAAACGGTAAATCGCTCAAATGACTCACCGACTGACGTGTCGGTAACATGGACTTCGTCACATTGAAGGTTTGAGAGTTGAACGGAATAATGAATCCTCCATGTAGAACCCGTAGCTCCAGGTTCTGAAACTGTGCTGCCATCTATGAGACGTATGCGATATTTTGAGCAAAGTAATGTTTCTTCCGGCTGTGCAACCCAAGTATTACGCAATCGCATTGACATTTGGCGAAACCATTCGCCGGACGCATTAAGGCGCTTGAGCAGTGCAACATCGCTAACTTTAGCAATATTGCCTCGGGTTGTGCGAGCCGAGGTTTCTCTCAGTGAGCAGCCATCGGCAAGATGTATTAGCAAGCTACGCAATAAGCTTTCCGGCGTAAACTTCTTGTTGCGAAGCAATGCTCCGGTTTCTTTTGCAAGCTCTTGCCATGATTCCGGCAGAAAAAACAAAAGGAATTTCCAGTCATCGTCGTCGCGTAGCATCGGTCTAATGGTATCCATTGTCGTACCTCCTGAAATAAGGATACCAAATATTTTTTCAAAGAACAAATTTTAAGTTAGCGCTTATGCCCATGTGTGGTGGGTCAATGGCAAAGGCATTGTGGCACATTGACAATATGACAACAATAAATAGCGTTATTCTAAGCATAGTATGTTCTCGCTTTGTCAAAGGCTGCCCGTCTCATTAATGACTCGAAAATGAGGCGGCGTTTTAGGGGATTAGGTCGTGTGATTTCTCTGGAATTATTGAATCTGCACTCTGTATGAAGATGCATTAGCAACGAGCGTGCCGTAAAAAAGTGTGGGTGCAATGGTCTGATATTGAAGGGTAAATGTCGATACAGCCGCGCATAACGGTAGAATAATATAATCACGATCTGTTACATACGACAGTTACTGCACTTGGTGTTGGCGTTGCCAGACGATGGAGTCGCCTCCTGCTTATCTGGTGTGCAATCGTTGCATCTGTCATATATGACGGTTATTGAGTGCAGTTATTTTAAAGAATTATTTCGTTATTACTGTATCTTTTCGTTTAAAGTCGGATAGTTATGTAAAAACAGTTTGTATGGCACACTAGTTGCTGATACCACTGTAAGCATGACATCTAACAAGGAGAACAGTATGAAAAAACAGATTTTCACTCTTGCAGTATCGTTAACCCTCCTGTCCCTCCCGGCCTTGTCTTCGGCAGCAACTGCCAATGCCACCGGGACTTTGAACGCCACCGCCTCTGTGGCCGCAAAATGCTTCCTCAGAAGCACGACCAACGTGGCGTTCGGTATTATAGACCCGACCACGAACGGGAACTATGACGGCACCGGTACAATTGTTACCCACTGCACAAAAGGTACTTCCAGTTTCCTTTTCATCGCCCCAACGAGCGGTACCACGCTGGAGATGGCAAGTACCGGTGCGCCCACTGAAAAAATCACCTACGGTCTCTATACTGATGCTGGGGCCGGTACGGCCTTCCCAAGCGTAACCGGCGGTGCCGG